>JANOHP010000222.1:0-12833 GCA_031406575.1 Hyphomicrobiales bacterium | reverse complement strand
CGCTTATGCCGGCATCGGCTGCCACTACATGGCGCAGTGGATGGACCGCAACACCGACGGCTGGACCCAGATGGGCGGTGAGGGCGCCAACTGGATCGGCGAGGCCCCGTTCTCGACGCGTCGCCACATCTTCCAGAACCTCGGCGATGGCACCTACATCCACTCGGGCAGTCTGTCGATCCGGGCGGCGATGGCTGCCAACGTCAACGTCACCTACAAAATCCTCTACAACGACGCTGTTGCGATGACTGGCGGCCAAGCGCTGGACGGTGGCGTCACCGTCGGCCAGATCGTGGCGCAGGTGCAGGGCGAAGGCGCCAAGAGAGTCGTCGTCGTCACCGACGAGCCCTACAAATATCCGCGCGGGTTCCTCCCCTCGGGCATCGAGGTCTTCCATCGCCAAGAGCTGCAGGCCGTACAGACCGACCTGTCCAAAATCGACGGCGTGACCGTGCTCGTTTACGACCAGACGTGCGCCGCCGAAAAGCGCCGTCGTCGCAAGCGCGGCACGTTCCCCGATCCCGTCAAGCGCGCCTTCATCAATTCGGCCGTCTGCGAAGGGTGCGGAGACTGCGGCGTCAAATCGAACTGCGTCGCGATCGTCCCTGAAGAAACCGAACTCGGCACCAAGCGGGCCATCGATCAGTCGACCTGCAACAAGGACTTTTCCTGCGTCAACGGCTTCTGTCCGAGCTTCGTCACCGTGCACGGCGCCGTCCCGAAAAAGATTGCGGGCCTCGCCACGCAGAGCGGCATCGCGTCCATGCTGGCGAGCCTGCCGGACCCGAAGATGCCGGAGTTGGGAACCAAACCCTACACCATGCTCGTCACCGGCGTCGGCGGCACCGGCGTCGTCACCATCTCGGCGGTGCTCGGCCAAGCCGCATATCTCGATGGCCTGGGCTTTGGTGCCATCGACATGACGGGGCTTGCGCAGAAAGGCGGCGCCGTCGCTTGCCACATGAAGGTCGCCAAATCGGTCGATGACATTCACGCCATCCGCGCGGGCACCGCTTCGAGCGATGTCGTCATCGGCTGCGATCTCGTCGTCACGGCCTCCAACAAGGTGCTGGAGACCATTCGCCCCGACCACACCACGGTCGTACTCTCCACGCACGAAATGCCGGTCGCTGAATTTGCCCGCAAGCCCGACCTCAAGCTGCCGGGCGGCGATCTCTTCCGCGCCATCGAGGAACGCGTGCGCAAGGGCACGCTGTTCGATATCAACGCGCACGAATATGCGGTGAAATTGTTCGCGGACTCGATCGCTTCCAACATGTTCATGCTGGGGCTCGCCTATCAGCTCGGGTGCATTCCGGTGTCCGCCGCATCGATCGAGAAAGCCATCGAGCTCAACGGCGCGGCGATCGACATGAACCGCAACGCCTTCCGCTTCGGGCGCCTCGCTGCCCACGATCGTGCAGCGCTCGATCGCCTCGTCAAACCCGAAGCCAAAGCCGTTGCTCCGACGCTCGAGCAGATGATCGATTTCCGCGCGCGCCATCTCGAAGCGTATCAGGATGCTGCGCTCGCAACCCGATATCGGGAGCGGATTGCGCGCATCACAGCGCTCGAAGCCGAGCGCACGCCGGGTCGCACGGGACTCGCCGAAGCCGTAGCGCGAGGCTACTTCAAGCTGCTCTCCTATAAGGACGAGTACGAAGTCGCGCGCCTCTACACGGATGGACGTTTCGAAAAAGAGGTCGCCGAGAACTTCGACGGCAACCTGCGCCTGGAATTCCATCTGGCGCCGCCGCTGATGTCCTGGTGGAACCGGGACAAGGTGACCGGGCATCCGCGCAAGATAACGTTTGGGCGCTGGATGCTGCCGGTGTTCCGGGTGCTCGCCAAAGGCCGGCGTTGGCGCGGCACGAAGCTCGACCTCTTCGGCTATACGGCCGAACGCCGGCTCGAACGGCAGATGATCGCCGACTATGAAGTTCTGCTCGGGGAGATCGAGCGTCGGTTGGCGCCTGGGACGCATGCTGCGGCACGCGCACTGGCCTCGCTGCCCGAGGAGATCAAAGGCTTCGGCCACGTCAAACACGCCAACTACGAGAAGGCGAAGACGAAGCAAGCGACCTTGCTGGCGATGCTGCGCGATCCCAAGCCTGCGTCGACGCTGGCGGCTACGGAGTAGGTATCAGTCCTTGAAGCTCGTCATTTTCGATTGCGACGGCACGCTCGTCGACAGCCAACATAACATCACTGCGGCGATGGCCTACGCCTTCGCCGCGCACGATCTCGCCTGTCCTCCTGTCCCCGAGGTGCTCTCGATCGTCGGTTTGTCCTTGCCGCAGTGTTTCGAGGTGCTGGCGGGCCAGCATCCGGCTTCTGTGCAAGCCTCGTTGGCCGAGCAGTATCGCAATGCGTTTCTCTCGGGAAAGCTCGCCCACAGCCTCGAGGAACCCTTGTATCCCGGCATCGCCGATGCCGTGCGCTTGCTCGCCGCGCGTGACGACGTCCATCTCGGCGTCGCCACAGGGAAATCGCGCCGTGGCGTCGCGCGCCTCTTCGACCGTGAAGGCTGGCACCCCCACTTCCACACCATCCAGACGGCCGACGATCACCCCTCCAAGCCCCACCCTTCCATGATCCTGAAGGCCATGGACGATGCCGGCGTTGGCCCAGACGCCACCGTCATGATCGGCGACACGGCGTTCGACATGGAAATGGCGCGCAATGCGCGCGTTGGTGCCGTGGGTGTCGGCTGGGGCTATCACGCGACGGATCGCTTGGTCGCGGCAGGTGCCCACACGGTCGTGACGGACGGCGCGCTTCTGCTCGATGCTGTGGAGCGGCAGTTTGCAGCACAGGACACGTCCCGATGAGTGATGCAGACCCGATGAATGGCAGCGGGCGCGGACGCAAAGCCGCCCAATCCGCACGCTCGAGCCTTCAATCCGCATCATTGCCGAAGCGGTTTTATACTTCGGTGTCGGTCGAGGAAAAGACTGTCGGCGACGGTTGCCGTGTGTTGCTCGATGGGCGACCCGTGCGCACGCCTAAGAAGAATTTTCTGACGTTGCCGACGCCGGCGCTGGGCGGCGCGGTGGCCGCAGAATGGGCCGCGCAAACGACCCACATCGATCCCGCGACCATGCCCCTCACACGCCTCGCCAACACTGCCCTCGATGGCGTGTCGGGCCGCGAAGCCGATGTGCGGGTCGACATCGTGCGCTATGCGGGCAATGATCTTCTCTGCTACCGCGCGGAGCACCCCCAGGGTCTGGTTCGCCGTCAATCCGAACAGTGGGACCCGATACTCGGGTGGGCCGGCGAGGCGCTCGCGGCCGCGTTCGTCGTTCAACGCGGCCTTATGCCGGTCACCCAGCCCGCAGCGACCCTCGATGCGTTTTCCAGGGTCCTGCCGCTCGCCCCGTTCGAGTTGGCCGCACTCCACGTGATGACGACACTGATGGGCTCGGCGCTTCTCGCCTGGGCTGTGAGTGTGCATCGTCTCGATGTGCCGGCCGCCTGGGCTGCGGCTCATGTCGACGAGGACTGGCAAATCGAAAAGTGGGGCGTCGATGACGAGGCCACCGCCCGGCGCGCCCACCGGTTCACCGAAATGGCGGCGGCCGAGTCTGTCTTGCGCTTCTCGTCGGTCCGCTGATCCCTCACCGTCGCGCGCCTACGGTCACGTGTCATCGGCAGGCTTTCCCATCCGCTTGTCGGGCGTGCGCGTTCCCAGCAGGTGCTCGAGTCCGGTCACGATCGTGAGAATTGCGACGGCGAACACCGTGGCGACCACCGCCATCATGAAATACCCTGCGCCACACGCGACGCCGACAGCGCCGGCCAGCCACATCGCTGCCCCTGTCGTCAATCCTCGCACTTGGCCACGCGATTGAATGATGCTGCCGGCCGCCAGAAACGCAACCCCTGCCGTGACCGCCTCGATCGCGCGAATGGGATCGGGCACCCCCGTGCCGTAGTCTCGTCGCGCACGGTCATAGAACTCGAGCGCGATCAGCGTGAACATCGACGCCGCCAGTGCCGTCAGCATGTGCGTGCGAAGCCCCGCCGGATGGGAATTGATCTCCCGATCGAAGCCGATCGCTGCGCCCAACACCACGGCAATGCCGAGCCGGATGATAATTTCCATCAGCTCCATCAGCGATCCCCGTTTGGGCGTTTGCCGTTCTCGACAACGGCTTCTTCGGAGGGCTTGGCCGGTTCGCCCAAAATATCGACGGGCTCATCGAGCGTATCGCGCACGTAAAGCCGGCGGATCGCGATATCGGCAACGATCGCCAGAGGAAACCCGAACAGCAGGCCGAGAGGGCCGAACAGTATTCCCAACGCCACGACCGCGTAGAGACCAACAGCGGGTTGCACGGAGACCGCCCGATTGGCGACCATCGGCACGATGACATTGCTCTCGAGCTGCTGCACGACGACGAGCACCGCCAGCGTCCACCAGACCGTGCTGGTATCGACCGTACTAGCGAGCAAGAGCGCGGGGAGCGCCGCCACCAACGGCCCGACGTAGGGAATGAATTCGGCGAGCCCCGTGATGACGCCGAGCGCCAGTGCCGAAGGCACGCCGACGAGCCATAAGCCCACGCCGGTCAGGGCACCGACCAGAACCATGGCGAACACCTGAGCCCCGAGCCATTTCGGCAAGGCATGGCCGCAGTCGTCGAGTGTGGCGGCAACATTGTCCTGCAGTCGCGGCGGCACGAGTTTGACGAGGCCCTCGCGATAGGTCCGCGGATCTGCCGCAAGGTAGATGCCCCCGAAGACGACGAGAATGAGAGCCGTGAGTATACTCACCAGAGTCGTCCCCCACGAGACCGCCCGCGTCACCACGTTGCCGAGCAGCGCGGTGGGGCTGCCGTTGCGCACCAGCTCCGAAACGGGACCGATATCGAGCATCTGCGTGAATCGAGACGCGGCGTCGGGAAGGTCGGCGATGACGGAATGCATCTGTGTGGCCAAGCCGGGACCAATCCACCAAATCAACAGTCCCAATGTCCCGAAGACGACCACACCCGCGATGACCAATCCTGCGCGCTCCGACAGGCCGGTCCGAACCGTGATCGGATGCGCCACCGAACGCAGGATCGTCGCCACCAGGATGGACCCGAAAAACAGCAGCAGAATATCGGAAAGCAGATAGACGGCGGCGAGCAGGGTGCCAATCGCCAGCACGATCATCAACCGCCTGATGAAGGTGCGATCGGGATCAGCAGTTGGAACATGGCCGCGTCCGACGCCGTTGTGCATGGCACGAAAATTCCCGAATGGTCCACGATCCGTTCGCAGACGTGACGGGCAACTCGGCAGTGAACCGCTTGTTCCGCTCGGCGTCTGCACGCTGGAACCCACTGTCGAAGGCCGCGTTGACTGGAGCGGTCGGGCTGTTGGCATGCGATTTGCGGCTTTTTCGGTTTTACCTGCGCATAGGGGCTCGTATCAGAGTGACTGCGGAACATTTCGAAATTCCTGGGTGCGTAGCGAGTGGCTCATTGCGTCGAATGGCTTCGTATTGGGTCGCGGCCGTGACCGGCTTGGCCCTCCTGTGGGGGTCGATAGACGGTAGCGCAAACGCTGGCGGGGAAGATTTTTCGGCGACCTTCGAAAAGGTCCAGGCTGCGGTGGTTGCCATTCAGGTCAAGACCACGGGCGAGAACGCGACCCCCGATGATCTCCCCGCGCATGCCACGACGCCGCTTGGCCATAATTACCTTCCCGATTTCCATTTCCCCGATCGTAGACTTGGTCCGTTCGATGCCCAAGCATCGGGCTTTTTCATCAGCGCGGACGGTCTCATCGTCACGAGCAAGCATGTGATCGACGGAGCGACGCGGGTAGTCGTCACGACCAAAGCCGGGGAGCGGCGGGATGCGCGTATCGTCGGCACGGATGCGGTGACGGATTTGGCTCTTCTCGAAATCGAAACACCCCACCACCACCCTCACCCCTTCATTCGATTTGCGCGCCGGCCGGCGCGCGTCGGCGAACGCGTCATTGCCGTCGGCAATCCCTTCGGGCTGTCCGGCAGCGTGACGTCTGGCATCGTGTCGGCCAACGAGCGCAGCGTCGGCGTGGGCGCTTTCGCCGATTAACTCCAGATCGACGCCGCCATCAATCGCGGCAACTCCGGCGGACCGACGTTCGACCAGGCGGGCGATATCATCGGCGTCAACACTGCCATATTTTCGCCCACGGGCAGCTCCGTCGGTATCGCCTTCGCCATTCCTGCGAGTACGGCTGCAGACGTCATCGAACAGCTTCGACATCGCGGCCATGTGGAGCGCGGTTGGCTGGGCGTCGAGGTGCAGGTCATTACGCCGCAAATGGCGGCCGCCTTGGCGCGCGCAGGTACCTCGGGTGTTCTGGTCACTGATGTGCGTCCCGAGGGTCCGGGGGCTCGCAGCGGCATTCGCATCGGTGATGTGATCGATCGCATCGACGACAGCGAGGTACGCGACCAGCGCCACTTTCATCGACGGGTGAGCCGGGCGGCCCCCGACACCGCCCTTGGTTTGCGGATCCGCCGTGGTGGCAGTGATATCGACGTCGTTGCGGCTGTTGGTCGACGCGAGGCCCGCCCCGATCGCCCCACACTGAGCCACGCGGGGCAACGTCCCGTTGAGGTGACCCTCGCTGTCTCTCCTGCACCCAGGCCCGATGGGGCGGTGGAGTCGGGCCTGCTCGTGACCGGCATTACGGGCGCCAATAGCGAAACCAGCGAACTCGACGTGATGGTGGGAGACGTCATTGTGCGCGCAGGAGCGCGCGACGTGACGACGACGACCGATTTCGAGGCGGAGCGCGTTGCAGCGTCAGCGAAGGGTTTGACCCATCTCCTCGTCATGATCCGCCGCGACGATGCCCAACGCTTTGTCGCCCTGTCCGCGCGCGCGCCCGAGCACCGCAGCGCATCGGCTCCCGACCTCATTGTCGTGTCGTCGCGATAGCGCCCCGTGTCCGCAAGCGCTCCCGTCTGTGACTATGTTCCCAGTGGGCCGTGGCCCTGCATGAGGAGCGGTATGGTGCCGGTCAGACCAGCCGCTTCCGCAACGAAGGCCTGCTTCAAACCGGGCAGCCTGTCGACGACGCTCAGGCCCGCGCCACGCGCAACCCGCAACACCATCGACTCGTTGGAAAAGAGCGTGTTGAGCGCGCCGAAGGCCGCCGCCGCCATCGTCGCGTCGAACCGGCGCCACAGCTCGTACCGCTCGAGGCCCGTGGCATCACCGGCATCGAGGCCGACGCGCATCGTGTCCGCCACCGACTCGGCCAAGGCCGCCGCATCGCGCAACCCCAGGTTCAATCCTTGGCCGGCAATGGGATGCACACTGCGCGCCGCATCCCCGACGAGGGCCACCCGCCGCGCCACCAGGGCGCGCGCCATGTGATGCTCGAGCGGCCACAGCGCGCGTGGACCCTCGAGCATCAGCGCGCCCAGTCTGTGGCCGAACCGGCGTTCGGCTTCCGCAGCAAATCCGGCATCGTCCAATGCCACGATGCGACGCCCCTCGTCGCTCGTTTCGCTCCAGGTGATGCAACTTCGATCGCCGACGAGAGGCAGAATGGCGAACGGACCACCGGGCAGGAAATGCTGCACCGCGCGCGCGCGATGGGGCCGTTCATGGCGAACATTTGCGACGATGCCGACCTGCCCCCAGCTCCATCCGACCGTGTCGATGCCCACCGCGTCGCGCACGACGGAATGGCGACCATCGGCGGCGACCAGCAGGCGGCCAGCGAGGCTGCAGCCGGAGGCCAATGCGACCCTGGCGCGGGCCGGCCCGATGTCGACGCGCCCGATCTCATCGCCCACGAGGGTGATGTTGGGCCGTTGCTGCGCAACAGTGCGCAGTGCGACGGCTAGGGCTGTGGCCGGCACGATCCAGGTGGCGGGTTCACCGGTCGCGGTGGCGTTGTCATAGCTCAGCACGATCGGCCGCACGGCGTGATCCAGGTCCGAATCGGTAACGTCGATGGCCTCGACTGGCTGTGCGCGCGCGGCCACCTGCGACCACACACCGACGGCGTCCAGCAGGTGCTTGGAAGCGGCGGCGATGGCGAAGGCGCGCGGGTCGGGCGGAGTGGCAGCAGACGTCTCGAGGGCCTGACGCTCGACCACCGTGATGCGGACGTCCGTGCCCAGCAAACGGTCGAGGCTCAACGCCAGCGTCAGACCGACGTGGCTGCCCCCGGCAATGAGAATGTCGCTGATTGGCTCCTGGCCCATAGGCCGAATACGTCCCTTCCTCGGCGCGCCGCGGGTTTGCCTTCAACCGCAGGTGGTCTTGACGGCCTGCGGGGCACGCGCGTAAAGCGCACCCTAGTCGCCGCCGCTATGAAACGGAACCCGATGCCGGCCCGAAAAGACAAATCCCCCAAGGCTATCGACCAGCTCATCTCGATTTTGGACCTGGAGCGCTTGGAGCAGAACTTGTTTCGCGGACGCGGCCCCCGCGTCGGGTGGCAGCGCGTTTACGGTGGCCAGGTCTTGGGCCAGGCGCTGGTCGCTGCCGTTCGCACGGTGCCCGACGATCGCCTCGCGCACTCCGCGCACGGCTACTTCCTGCTCGGGGGCGATCCCGCCGAACCCATCGTCTACGACGTGGAGCGGGTTCGCGACGGCGGCAGCTTTTCCACCCGGCGGGTCACGGCCATCCAGCACGGCCGCGCCATTTTCGTCATGAGCGTCTCGTTTCACAAGCCGGAGACGGGCTTTGATCACACCGGGGACATGCCCGATGTCCCGCCCCCGGAAGACCTCCCCAGCGAGAAGGACCTGCTGGCGCAATTGCTGCCGCATCTGCCCGCCAATATGCGCAGTTACTGGGAGCGGGAACGCCCGATCGAATTGCGCCCCGTGGATGCCTCGCGCTATTTCGACCGCGAGAAGCGTGCGCCCGTCCAGCACATTTGGATGCGCGCCAGCGGCCACCTGCCCGACGAGGCGCCGTTGCATCAGTGCGTGCTCGCCTATGCATCGGATTTCACGCTGCTCGACACGGCCCTGATCGCCCACGGCAAGCTGTCCTTCGATGCCGATATTCAACTTGCCAGTCTCGATCATGCGATGTGGTTCCACCGGCCGTTTCGCGCCGACGAATGGTTGCTGTACGTCCAGGACAGCCCGAACGCATTCGGCGCCCGCGCCCTGTGCCGTGGCAGCGTCTTCACGCGCGACGGCGTGCTCGTTGCGTCTGTGGCGCAAGAGGGCCTGACGCGCCTGCGTGCCACGGACTACATCGTCAGTTGAGTGGCGGTGGCGTCATCACCAGCGCAGGGCAGAAGCCACGGCCACGGCCGTCGGCGCTTCGCGTTCGAAGAGCTGCGCGAGGTTGTCGGTAACGATGGCACCGTCGACCATCAGTTCATCGCGGTGAATGCCCGAAGCAATGAACAGGGCATCGACGCCGGCATTGCGAGCGGCCGCCAGATCCGTGCGCACCGAATCGCCAATGCCCAGGATGCGATCCGTTCGCACCGGAGCGCCGCGCACTTCTTCCGCAATTCGGCGGGCCGTCCCGTAGGCGACGGGATGCGGCTTGCCGGCCCAGAACACGCTGCCACCCATTTTTTCGTAGAGCGCGGCAATGGCGCCGGCGCAAGGCAACAGATCGTCGCCCACGTGCACCGCAAGATCGGGATTGACGCACACGAAGGGGAGATTGCGCACCCGGGCCTGCCGGAGACGATCGAGGTAGTCGTCCGGCGTTTCGCGCCGATCATCGACGAGGCCCGTGCAGGCGATGGCATCGGCCTCCTCGATGGCTGCGTCCGGCAGCCCGAGCGTGGAAAAAAACGACCCATCGCGCTGCGCTGGTCCGATGCGATGCACGCGGGCGTAGCTGTGATCGCGAATGTGGGTGAGCCCCAAATCTCCCGACGACACGATCGCGTCCCAAGCCGTGCGCACGACGTGCTTGGCATCGAGGACATGGGCGAGGGCGGGAGCGGGTGACGGCGCATTCGAGACGAGCACGACTGTGCCACCGGTTTCGCGAAAGCGCGTCAAGGCTGCATTGGCCGCCGGAAAGGCCCGGTTGCCGTCGTGGAGCACGCCCCAGATGTCGCACAACAAAACATCGTAGCCACCCAGGAGATCCCCCAGGGTGTCCAGTATGGGCGGAAGGTGATTGTCCGTCATTTCAATGCCAAAGCTGCAATGTCATGGTGCTGGATGCCGAGCCCCGGGAGACCCGTCGATGAAAATGTCTTACGCACAGAACCTGGAAGATTACCACCTGGATTTGGTCTTCCCGGGGTCGTCTGGAACTTACGTCGATGTGGGGGGCGGCCATCCGGTCGCCGACAACGTGTCGTTCTGGTTTTACCTGAAGGGGTGGCGAGGCCTCGTCGTCGAACCGCAGGAAAATTTGGCGCGCCTTTATGCCAGTGTCAGGCCCCGCGATCGCGTCGTTTCGACGTTGGCTGGGCGATCGGACGGTGAGGTGGCGTTCCATGAGGTGGAAGGACTGCACGGGCTCTCGAGCATGGTCGAGGCCAATGCAGACCGGGCTCGCGAATTGACTGGTGCGGTGCGCACGTCGCTGAAGTCTGTGGCGCGGTTGTCGCGGCTCATCGACGAGGCGGGTTTGGGTGCAATCGATTTTCTCAAGATCGATGTCGAGGGCGCCGAAGCCGACGTGCTGGCGGGTCTCGACCTCACGCGCCATCGCCCCGGCGTGATCATCGTCGAGGCCATCAATCCGAACAATCTGACGGCGGACATCACGAGTTGGGAGCCTGCGCTCGTCGGTGCCCGCTACACCTTCGCGCTGTTCGATGGTCTCAATCGATTCTATGTCGCCAACGAGCAGCCCGATCTGCGCGCGCGCCTGCCGCAACATCCAGCTCCCTGGGATCGGGTGGCCCATCTGTGGGACTGCGGCCGCGCCGGCGTCGAAGCCAACCATCCCGACAAAATGTTGGCGGACGTGCTCATCGCTGGACTTTTCGCGGAGCTCCCGCTGCTGCCGCCCGTGCTTCTGGCGCGCCTGATCGAGCGCGGCTCGCGTGCGTTGAGGCGGGCCGACACACCGGGCGATCGCACGGCACTTCTGGGCACGGCGGAATGTCCAGGTGGCGCCAACGACGTCGCATCTCGGGCAGAACTTCTCGTCGACGATCGCCTACGGGCAGCGCTTGGGCGTATTGCCTGCATGTACGACGGCGGCCACGTCATGGGCTGACTGCGGCGGTCGACGTGGCGCACTTCGACGGGGTGGCTACTTGGGCGCGCTGGCTGGAAAGAACTTGTGGACCGCTCGATCGCCGGGCGCCAGACCGATGCGTTTGGCGGTGCCGGCACTCAACTCGAGCACAGCCGCCACGGGTCCGCCGGACGCGATCGTGCGTTCGGAGAACGGTTCGGTGCCGGCCTCGATACGATGCACGAGGCCATCGGCACGAATGAACACCATGTCGAGTGAGATGTAGGTATTGCGCATCCACATGGTTGCTTCTTGTGGCGGCAGATAGGGAAACAACATCCCCGCATCCTCTCCCAGAGATCGCCGGAACATCAACCCGCGCGCTTTTTCTTCCGCCGTTTCCGCGACTTCGATCGTGAAAACGTGGTCTCCGGATCGGGTGACGAGAGTGAGTTTATCGCGCTGCATGTCGGCCCAACCGCTGGTTGCGGCACCCATGCCGATCGCAAGTACCAAAACGACACTCAGGGCCGCGTGCACCGCGGCCCTGAGAATTATAAGTCCGTTTCGCGCTGAACGCTCAGTGCGACGACGGAAGGCTGCTGGGTGCGCCGTCGGGGCGCAAGTCTGCCGCCATGCATCCCTTTTCGCCCATACCCCAGCGAACCTGAACGATTTGGCCGGGCCGCAGCTCGGTAAAGCCGAAGCGACGCAGTGTTTCCATGTGCACGAAGACATCCGGTGTTCCCTCGCCGCGCGTCAGGAAACCGAACCCTCGCACGCGGTTGAACCACTTTACCATCGCCCGTTCCCATTCGCTCTCGGGATCGACGACAACGTGGGTGCGCTGAGGAAGCTGCGACGGATGCACCGCCGTGCTTTCGTCCATGCTGATGATGCGAAAGGCCTGCATGCCCTTCGGCCGCTTCAAGACTTGGGCGTGCACCCGCGCACCTTCGTAGGCCGTCTGGTATCCGCCGGCCCTCAGGCAGGTCACGTGCAGAAGCACGTCGGGCGGGCCGTTGTCCGGCACGATGAAGCCGTAACCTTTGGAGGCATCGAACCATTTGATCGAGCCAGCGATCTCGAAAACTTCGAGGCCGCCCGTCTCATCCAAGGTCAGCGCGTCCTTCTCAGGAGCTGCCACGCCCGCAAATGCCGGCGGCACCTTCGTAAAATCCCCCATCCCTACCCCGCTACTTACCTGAAATCAAAAAAGGCCCGCCGGAACAACCAGCGGTCGTCGTAGCGTCGCTGACATTGGCGAATTGCCCCCTCGCCGCTGCTGTGCGTTACAACGAGGCGGAACATATGCCGGCCGAATCGTCAGCGTCAATCCCGGCTCCGGATGGGCTTGAATCAGGCGCGAATTGGGGCGTGCGAAGCGGGAGTCGCACGATTCGTTAACACTCCGATAAACAAGAGAAATAGAAGCCATCATGGCGGCAGCCGAGACACCACTTCGATAATGGTGGATAAGCCACGCGAGACCAGGATCGACGTCTCCTACAGGCCAGCTGCGAGGCGTCCCAGAGGCCGAATCACTTGGGTTGAGCGACCAAATCACAGCGCCGAGCTTCACTTGCGACGTGGGCCGCAGATGTGTTCGTCCACAGCGCTATCCACAGATCGTGTATAACGCCGTTCACAGCGGGTAGTGTCGAGGCACCGGGTGCGGAGATGTTGCCAATCAGCAACATCTTT
>JANOHP010000213.1:0-4555 GCA_031406575.1 Hyphomicrobiales bacterium | reverse complement strand
TGAAATACGAAACACAATACGAACCGCCATTCGCCAGGGCGGCAACGCGCGCGCTGAAAATCCGCGAACGCCTCGGAGGTCAGGGCGGCATTGACGATCCTTTTCCGCCCAAACCGAAAGGCATGCACTGGAAAACTTACGAGCGGCTGCAGGCTCGCGAGGAGCGATTGCAGGAAGCGTGGGCGGTAGGGATCGCCAGGAAGTTCCGCATGTTCGAGCGCGGCGAGGCGTGACAGGTGCAATCCCCAACATGGATCGCGTGTCGGTGGGCCGTAGTGTGTGCCTTCGAAGGTTTTGGTGAACCGCAGCAAGTACCGTCAACGGTTCGTCGTCGCCGTCTCGCGCAAGATCCGGTAAACCGACATTCGCGACACGCCGAGCGACCGTGCAACAGCGGCGGGACCTTTGCCGGCCGTGGTCAATGCGACGACCCTATCCCGATTGATGCGTGGTTTGCCGCCAGTATAGACGCCGGCCTTCTTGGCGCGGGCGATGCCGTCGGCTTGTCGCTCGCGCCGCACGTCGGTCTCGAATTGCGCGAACACCGCCAGCATGCCGAAAAACGCGCGGCCGGCAGATGTCGCGGTGTCGACGCTCTGCTCGATCACGCGCAGATGAGCCCCGATCTGTTCGATCTCGTGGGCGATATTGGCGAGATCACGCAGTGACCGGCCGAGGCGATCGAGGCGCAAGACGACCAATGTATCGCTCTTGGTGAGCACCTTCAGCGCCAGCTCGAGTTGTGTTCGGCCGTCGCGCTTGGTGCCGCTGCGCTTCTCCTCGAACTCGATCGCACACCCGTCGCGGTCGAGTGCCGCCTTCTGGATCGACAAGTCCTGATCGTCGGCACTGACCCGCGCGTAACCGATACGCCGTCCCATGGAACCTCATGTCATAATAGCCTATGCATGTTACAATATGTGCAACATCGATCGGAAATCAACCCTGTTGTGACGAGAAATCAGCGGTAGGGGAGACGTATCGAGAGGGTTTGCCGTAGTGGTACAAGCCTGAGCCTCAAGCCACCCATCACCGATCCACTGCCTGCGGCCGCTGTCGGCTCTCCCAAAGCGTCGTATTTGCTCTGACAGAGGTGTTCTTCAAGTCCGCAACGATTTGACTTTCTCTAGCATACAACTGGAGTCGGGACCGGGTGCGGCTACCTTTTCCGTCGTCGCGTGTAGTCCCTCTCAGGAGTGATGCTTTTCTACGTTCTCCCTCTGGAGGGGTCAGCTCAGGCTACCTTCGTAGTCCTTCCAGATCTGGGGTTCGAGCTTCAGGTGGGCCCGGGCAGGGAATTGCTTTTCCCAGTGCGCAGCGATCTGTGATCCGGTGGCGACCCAAACACCGAGCCGGCTCGCCATGTGCGCCAGGAATCGATCCAGGAACTCGAGCCGATGCCCGAAGCCGGAATGTTGGGGGTGCAGGACCATCGAGAAGAAGCGACCGCGCTTGTATTGGGCATCGAATTCGCCACGCCAGTTGCGCGCCAGCATGTCCGCATTCTCGAGGCCCGTTCCGGCCACTGGAAACAGTGAAAAATACTGGTCATCGAGGTGATAGTAGTAGGGCAGTGTCAGCAGGGCGCGGCGGGTCGCGAAATCGCTCACCGTGTAATAGGGGATGTCGTCGGCCATGCCGTTGCCGAACCAGCCGTAGCCGGCCTCGCGCACCAGATCGAAGGTGTGGGGACTCGTCGCGCCGCCAGCGTAGCGGTCTTTCTGGCGAGACAGAGCGTACCAGCCCGACGGCCGCTTACCGAAAATGCCCGCAAGTGTTTCGGTCGTGAGCGCGATCCGCGCCTCTTCCTCCGCGCGCGGCATGGCACTGGTGTCTTCGTGGCGCAGGCCCAGGGCTGCAATCTCGTGGCCAGCCAGCGCCATCGCACGCAGGCGATCGGGCATGATCTGGGCCATGACGGCTGGCACGGCCAAGGTGGCCCGAAGATTGTGCTTGGCGAGAACGCCCATGAGCAGATCGAGCCCCTCGTTCATGCCGAAGCGGCCAAGCGAGGACTCGATGTCGGCCCCCGTGATGCCCTCTGGTCCCGACGCCGGGCTCAACACGACGGTGATGTGCACGGCCATGCGATGAGCCGATGGCCACTGCATGTCGTGGTCCTTCAGACTCACCTCGTCACAGACGGTGTAGCGCTCTTTCCAGGGCATTGAAGCCTCCATGCAATGTCAAGGTGTGGGGGCAGGGCAGGTGGCCATCACGTGGCGCGCCACGTCTTCGCAGGAGGAGAGCCACACGCCCGGCAACTCCGTCATGCGGGTAATGAGCCGATCCAACATGGCGATCCGCAGCGCGCGGCCCGATACGAAGGGGTGCAGGCAGACGTTGAGGTAGCCACCGGCGCGATACTGTTGCTCGAAGGCGGCCCACCACATGTCCATGACGCGGTCGGGATCGGAGAGGCGCTGTTCGTTGGTCGCACTCTTGTACCAGGCGAACGAGAAGAACATGGCGTCGTCGATGGCATAGTGGAACGGCAGGTCGACGAGGCGGTGATTGCCACGCCCGTCGTGGCTCCAGGTTGGGCCGTGCGCGTCGGAGCCGTGACTGCGGTAGAGGTAGCCCTGCTCGACGAGGGCCTCCGACGTGTGCCAGCTGCGCGTGCCGACGGGCCGTTTGCCGGTCAACTCGGTCAGAGCGCGCGTCGCTTTGTCGAGGTGGTCGCGTTCGAGTTGGGCATCCTTGGGGACCTGGTGTTCCCACATGTGATCGGCGACCTCGTGGCCGCTGGCTGCGCACGCTTTGACGGCACGCGGGTAGAGTTCACAGATGCGGCCAGGCACGAAGAACGTCGCTTTCATGCGATGGGCATCGAACAGCTCGATCAGCCGCCAAATCCCGACGCGCCCGCCGAATTCACCTTTGGCGAGCTGCTCTGCGGGCTCGTTGTTGAGGCGCCGGAGTAGCATGGCGTCGAAGTCGGCCGTGAAGTTGACGGCGATACGGTGGCCATTGGGCCAGGCAATGGGGCCGATCGGCGCGAAGGTGGCGCTATCGGTGCCGTGGGCGGCGACGAGACCGGCGAGCTCTTGCTCCAAGGCGTGACGCATCGCGAGCCCTCCCGCTGGTGTTTGGGTCGCAAGCTTAGACCCTCACCAGCGGTGTTGTCAGCCGCAGACGGGTGACTGGGGCTGATGGCAGCAAGTGGCCGTGCGCCCGAAGGGCGCGAACCATCAGTGAGGGAGGGTCTCACCCGGATAATTGTCGATAGTCCGGAAGCTGGCAAGCAGCTCGGTTGGGCAACCGGCTGGCTTGGAGCCTTGCAACAAAGGCAGCCTTGGGCTGCTGAGCGGTCCGATGGGCCGGTCTATCGTGTCAGGGGCTACATCGCATCGGCTGAGTACTGGGGGCTCGGTGCTGTGTTCGGCGTCATCTTCCTGGTTGCTCTACTCGCGTCGAGCGGGCCGTTCGTACTCTGGCACCGCGCGCCTTGAGCCCACCGTATGAACCCTCGCTTCTTGTCGAGAGCCGATCTCCAAGGCGGTCGAGGAGCATGCCGTTCATGCGGCCTTGGCATTATCGGGCGGAGGTGCGGCTATCAACGTGTGTTCTCCGGCCAGCGCCAATGAGATGGCTTGGTCGGCATGATCGATCCATACGAGTTCCAGTCGCTTGCGCACGTCGGGCGAGATCTCCTCGATGTCCTTTCGATTGCGACCCGGTAGCATGACGCGTGTGAGGCCCGCGCGCGCGGCGGCAGCGACCTTCTCCTTGATGCCGCCAACCGGGAGTACGAGGCCGCGCAGGCTGATCTCGCCGGTCATCGCCGTGTCGTTACGCACCGTCCGTCCGGTCAGCAGAGAGACCAGTGCGGTGAACATGGCGACGCCCGCGCTCGGGCCATCCTTCGGCGTGGCTCCCGCCGGAACGTGGACGTGGATATCGCTCTTCTCGAATAACTGGACATTGACGCCGAACATTTCGGCGCGAGACTTGACGAGAGTGAGCGCCGCCTGCGCACTCTCGCGCATGACATCGCCCAGCTGGCCGGTCAGGATGAGCTTGCCGTTACCCGGCGTGCGCGTCGCTTCAATGAACAGGATGTCGCCACCGACCGGAGTCCACGCGAGGCCCGTGGCCACGCCGGGACGCGAGAGACGGAACGCGCCGTCGGATCGGAAGCGCGCCGGTCCCAGGTAATCCGGGACGTCCTTCGCCGTCACCAGACCGATGTACGACTCGGTGGTCGCCACCTTCGCGGCCACCTTGCGCGCGATCGCGCCGATCTGACGCTCCAGGGAGCGGACGCCGGCTTCGCGCGTGTACTCCGAGATCACCCGTCGCAGCGCGTCATCGCCGACGATCAGGTGCTCGGGCTTGAGCCCGTGCTCCTCGCGCTGCCGGGGGACGAGGTACATCTTCGCGATGTGGACCTTCTCCTCTTCGGTGTAGCTGCTGAGCTGAATGATCTCCATGCGGTCCAGCAGCGCCGGGTGGATCGTCCCGAGCTGGTTCGCGGTCGCGATGAAGAGCACGTTGGAGAGATTGAGGGGCACTTCGAGGTAGTGATCCCTGAACGCATGGTTCTGCGCGGGGT
>JANOHP010000206.1:0-7412 GCA_031406575.1 Hyphomicrobiales bacterium | reverse complement strand
TGAACTTCAATCAGGACCCCGTTCAAGGTATCGCCGAAGCTCTCGGCAGCCCGGAGCGTCTCGACGAGCTGCTGCTGGATCGCCTGCTGACGAAGTGCTCCGAGCATCTCAGTATCTTCGCAGCACCCGGCATGTTGGACCGCGATTACGATCTGACACCCGATGCGTGCGACATCGTTCTCGATATCGTCCGCCAGAGCATGCCTTATGTCACCGTCGATCTCCCCCATGTGTGGACGGCCTGGTCGAAACGGATTTTGACACAAGCGGACGGCATCGTGATTACCGCTACGCCGGACTTGGCCAATCTGCGCAATGCGAAGAACCTGCTCGATGTGTTGAAGTCGGCGCGTAATAACGATGCGTTACCACTTCTCGTGATCAATATGGCAGGAACGCCGAAACGACCGGAAATTCCCGTCAAGGAATTCGAAGCGGCCCTGGATTTGAAGGCCGCCGCGGTCATCGAATTCGACAGCGAAACCTTCGGTCAGGCCGCCAACAACGGCCAGATGATCGAAGAGTTGAACTCGAAAGCCAAAGCCGTCCAGCACATTCGCGATGTCGCCATGACGTTGACGGGGCGGCGCGAGCAGAAACTCGAGAAGAAATCCGGGCTGGCGCCGTTCCTGGCGCGCCTGAAACTGAAACGGTAAGGAATAACCAGCATGTTCGGCAGAAGATCGAACGAGCCAACAGCGCCACGTCGGACGCTGCCGCAGCAGACTGCGGGTGGCGCTCCTGCTGGGCAGCAAGGCCAGGCGAAGGCGGGCAGTGCGGCGCCATCGGCGTCGCCGGTGCGCACCGATGCCATGATCGAGCAGCAACGCAAACACTCGGAAGAATATTACGACGTCAAAACGACCGTCTTCAACGCCCTGATCGACACCATCGATCTCACCCAGTTGGCCAAGCTGGAGGCGGCGGCGGCGCGCGAAGAAATCCGCGATATCGTCAGCGAGATCATTCAGCTCAAAAACGTCGTCATGTCGATCGCGGAGCAGGAAGAGCTCCTCGAGGATATTTGCAACGACGTCCTCGGGTATGGACCTCTAGAACCCCTTCTCGCACGCGATGACATCGCCGATATCATGGTCAACGGCGCGAATGCGACGTTCATCGAGGTGAATGGTAAAGTCATAAAGACCAACGTCCGTTTCGCCGACAACGCCCAGTTGATGAATATCTGTCAGCGCATCGTCAGTCAGGTCGGCCGGCGCGTCGATGAATCGAGTCCCATCTGCGACGCCCGCCTCATGGACGGGTCGCGCGTCAACGTCATCGCGCCGCCACTCGCCATTGATGGCGCCGTGCTCACCATTCGTAAGTTCAAAAAGGATCGGCTGCGGCTCGAGCAGCTCGTGAATTTCGGGTCGATCTCGCCCGCTGGGAAAACCTTGATCGAGATCATCGGCCGGGTGCGCTGCAATATTCTCGTATCGGGCGGAACGGGCTCGGGTAAAACCACACTGCTCAATTGCATCTCGGGCTGCGTCGACAGCGACGAACGCATCATCACGTGCGAAGACTCTGCGGAACTGCAATTGCAACAGCCGCACGTCGTGCGCCTGGAAACACGCCCCCCCAACCTCGAGGGCGAGGGGCAGATCACGATGCGTGACCTCGTCAAGAACTGCCTGCGTATGCGCCCGGAACGCATCATCGTCGGCGAGGTTCGCGGACCCGAAGCCTTCGATCTCCTGCAAGCCATGAATACCGGCCATGACGGCTCCATGGGCACGCTCCACGCCAACAGCCCGCGCGAAGCGATCAGTCGTATGGAATCCATGATCATGATGGGCGGCTACGCGCTGCCGACCAAGACGATCCGCGAGATGATTACCGGGTCGGTCGATATCATCGTGCAGGCGTCCCGCCTGCGTGATGGTTCGCGCAAAATCACACACATTACCGAGGTCGTCGGCATGGAAGGCGAGGTCGTGACCCTGCAAAATCTGCTCGTCTATGAAATCACTGGCGAAGACGCCAATGGGAAGCTCGTTGGTCGGCACAGATCCACCGGCATCGCCCGCCCACGCTTCTGGGAGCGCGCCGAATACTACGGCGAAACACCGCGGCTCTCGGAGGCGCTGGCGTCTTCCGAAGTCCGCGATGCGCACGGCAATACGCTCGGAGAAAGATGATGCTCGGCTTATCACCGGAAATGATGCAACTGGGCTTGGGGCTCATCGTCGCCCTGAGCGCTGGGTTTGCGATTTTCGTCGTTGCCTCTCCTTATCTGTCGGGAGATCGACAAGCCGCCAAGCGCATTCAAGGCGTCACCGAAAACAAGACCGTGCGAACGGCACGGCGCGTCAAAGACGACGAGGTTCAAAACCGCCGCAAGCATGTGACGGATACGCTCAAAGATCTAGAAGAGCGGCAAAAGGCCAGCGAAAAAGTGTCCCTGCGGTTGAGGCTCCAGCGCGCCGGATTGGATATCACGCCCAAGGCGTTCTGGACTGCGAGCGCCGTGAGCGGTTTCATGTTCGGCTTGGGCTGCTTCGTATCTGCACCCGGCATGCCGTTGGTCGTCCCCCTGGCCGCAGCCATCATCGGCGGCTTGGGCCTACCGCGTTGGGTTGTCAATTTCATAACCAAACGGCGTCAGGCCAAATTTCTCGCTGAATTCGCCAACGCGATCGACGTCATTGTTCGCGGTGTGAAATCGGGGCTTCCGCTGAACGAATGCCTCAAGATCATTTCCACCGAAAGCCCTTCGCCGATCAAAGAAGAATTCCAGGACATCTGCGAACATCAGCGTGTCGGCGTGCCTCTGCAGGAGTGTTTCGAGAAGATGCGCTCGCGCCTCCCCCTGGCCGAGGTCAAATTTTTCGGCATTGTCATCGGTATTCAGCAACAAGCCGGCGGCAATCTCTCCGAAGCCCTCGGCAATCTCACCGGTGTTTTGCGCGATCGCAAGCGCATGCAGATGAAGATCAAAGCCATGTCGTCGGAAGCGAAAGCTTCGGCTTATGTTTTGATTGCCCTGCCATTCATCGTAACGCTGCTCATCTACCTGTCGACGCCCGATTACATCCTCATCCTGTTTCGAACCAAGATGGGTAATTTCGTCCTTTTGGCTGCCGCCATCTGGATGACGATCGGTGCTCTCGTCATGAAGAAAATGATCAACTTCAAATTCTGATGCCTCTACCGAGCCGGTGCATTCGCGCGTTTCTACGAAAGGATCAAGTGGTGGTCGACCTGATCGAACAAATTATGAAGCCACAGTTTCTGGCCATGATTCTGGCCGCAGCTGGAACCTTCATAACCGTGCTGACGGTGGTTTTGCCGTCCCTGCAGCGCGATCGGATGAGCCAGCGCATGAAAGTCATGGCGACCGAGCGCGACACCATGCGGGCTGCACGCCTCGCCGAGCTGGGCAAGGAGGGGTCCAGTCGACTTCGGCAAACGCCCAAGGGCTTCATGCAGCAGATTGTCGAGCATCTCAACCTGCGCAAAGCTTTCGAATCCGACGACATCAAGGACATGCTGAAAATGGCCGGACTTCGAGGCCAAGGTCCGCTCGTCGCTTACATGTTCTGCCGCTTAGTCGCGCCAATTATCGTAGCCATTTGTGCTCTGGTCTACCTGTTCGGTATTGGCAACTTGACCTATCCGCCGATTGCCAAGTTTGGCATGGCGATCGGGGCGGCCTATGTGGGTTTTTATCTGCCCAACATGTTCGTAAAAAATCTGATCGCCAAGCGCCAACAGTCGATCAAAATGGCGTTTCCCGACAGCCTCGACATGTTGCTGATCTGCGTACAGGCGGGCATGTCTATCGAGGCGGCATTTGCAAAGGTCGGCAAGGAGATTTCCAGCCAATCTCTGGAACTTGCCGAAGAGTTCAGCCTGACCACCGCTGAGCTCTCCTACCTCAATGACCGCCGCATCGCTTATGAAAATCTAGGCAAACGCACCGGTATCGACGGTATTCGCCAAGTCTCCACGGCGCTCATACAGTCGGAACGGTATGGAACACCCGTCGGGCAAGCTTTACGCGTCATGGCCAAAGAAAACCGTGAGGTGCGCATGTCGGAGGCGGAAAAAAAGGCGGCGTCGCTGCCGCCGAAGTTGACTGTGCCTATGATCCTTTTCAATATTCCCGTGCTCTTTGCAGTGATCATCGGGCCAGCTGTTCTGCAAGTCATGGGACTTGTTTGACCGACACGGTCAGCGGATCGGCAATGCCGATTCGACGAGGCGTACCCAATACGACACACCCGTCGGTATGGCCTCGTCGTTGAAATCGTAAGCGGGATGGTGCACGCCTGCGGTATTGCCGTTGCCGACGAAGATGAAGGCGCCAGGACGAGCCTGGAGCATGAAGGAAAAGTCCTCGCCGCCCATGGTGGGGGGGACGTCGATATCGACATTGTCCGTGCCGACCACTTGGCGTGCGACCTCGGCTGCGAAGGCTGTCTGGGCTTCGTGATTGACCGTCACGGGGTATCCTTCGGTGTACGTGAGCCGAACCGATGCCCCGTGCATGAGCGCCGTGCCATCGCATATGGCCTGCATGCGCTGCCTCACCAGATCGCGCACTTTCGATTTCAACGTGCGAACGGTGCCGGCAAGGCGCGCCGTCTGCGCGATGACATTGGAGGCATCGCCTGCCTGAAAGATCGTCATCGAAACGACCGCCTGCTCCAGTGGATCGACATTACGCGCGACAATCGTCTGGAGAGCTTGATGCAACTGGCAGCCAATGACGATCGGGTCATTGCCCAGATGCGGTTTGGCGGCGTGGGTTCCGAGCGCTTCGATGGCAATATCGAACCGATCGGAGGCGGCGAGCAGAGGCCCCGGCCGCAAGGCAAATTTGTCGACGTCGATGCCGGGCATATTGTGCATGCCGTACACCTCGTCGATGTGCCAGCGGTCCATCAACCCGTCCTGCACCATGGCGAGGCCACCGGCCCCGCCTTCTTCGGCCGGCTGAAAGATAACGACGGCGGTGCCATCGAAGTTGCGGGTCTCCGACAGGTATTTGGCTGCTCCCAGAAGCATGGCGGTATGCCCGTCATGGCCGCACGCATGCATCATGCCCGGCACCTTCGACGCGTGCGCCAACCCAGTGTGCTCTTGTATCGGAAGGGCGTCCATATCGGCGCGCAGTCCGATGACGCGACCCGAGGCGTGGCTTCGGCCGCGAATGACCCCGACCACGCCGGTCTTGCCGATTCCGGTGGTCACCTCGTCGCAACCGAAAGCGCGCAGCTTGTCGGCCACGAGGGCTGCGGTGCGATGCACTTCGTAGAGCAGCTCGGGATGCTCGTGCATATCCCGGCGCCAAGCGACGATTTCATCCTGCATCTCGGCAACACGATTGATGACCGGCATGGCGGCGTTCCGACCTTATTGGTTGACCCCAGACCCATAAAAACGATGGATGGTGCCCGGTCAATACCTCTGCATGTTGGTGGCGGGGCACAGACGAGAGCGGTTTTGGTCTTGCGCACTGGTCCTCGACCGTTCGTGTCGTCGTCGCGTCGAGACTTCATCGAGCGAGTGTGCGCACGACACCCTGGCCCGCCACGAAGCCGGTCGCAAAAGCCGCTTGCAGGAGATAGCCGCCCGTCGGCCCTTCCCAATCGAGCATTTCGCCGGCGACGAACACACCGGGCATCCGTCGGAGCATCAGGCAGGCATCGATCTCGCTCTGGTCGACACCGCCCGCCGTCGATATGGCGTGCTCGAGTCCGTCGAGGCCCGTGGCGATGAGGGGAACGCCCTTGATCAATCGAGCCAAGCCGTCGGGGTCCGCGGGTAGGCTGCGACCGGCTGCCTCGAACAGCAGACCTCGCCCCACCGGCGCCAGATCGAGGACGCGCGACAGAAATGTCGACATCGACTGCTTGCCGCGGGGGCGCGCAAGCCGCTCGGTCAGCGTTGCAATGGTTTCGTCGGGGCGCAGATCGATCTCCAGATGCACGGCGCTGCCATCGGCGAGAAGCCGGCGCGCGTCGGGGATCGCCGCATAGACGGCTCCGCCTTCGAGGCCGGTCGCCGTAATCACCGCTTCGCCGCGCACGTGGTGGCCGGCAAGTGAAATGGCAATGCGTTTCAACGGCGCTCCGGCGTGACGCGCCAGGAAGTGAGGCGACCAAGCGATGTGCAGGCCGCAATTTGCCGGTGTCAGCGGCGCGACCACGATACCCTGCGCCGCCAGGATGGATGGCCAGCGTCCATCCGATCCCAATCGTGGCCAACTGCCGCCGCCGATCGCCAGCACAGTCGCCGACGCGTCAACAGTTTGGGCACCCGTCGGCGTCTCGAAATTCAGGTGACCCGCAGGGTCAAACCCGGTCCATGTGTGCCCCGTCGCGAACCTCACGCCGCGCGCCTGCAGCCGGATCATCCACGCGCGCAGGAGAGGTGAGGCCTTCATAGCTTTGGGAAAGACGCGGCCGCTCGAGCCAACGAACGTTTCCTGGCCGAGATCGTGGACCCAGTCGATCAAGTTCACTGGGGAAAACGCCCGGATAAAGGGCTCCAACCACGACCGCGCATCGCCATAGCGGGTCAAAAACGCGTCGATCTGCTCGGAGTGGGTGAGATTGAGGCCCCCCCGCCCCGCCATGAGCAACTTGCGGCCGACCGTCGGCATTCGATCGAACACGGTGACTGCGATGCCGGCCGCCGAGATCACATCGGCCGCCATCAGGCCCGATGGGCCGCCGCCGATGATTGCTACGGTCTGCACGCCGACTCCGTCGCATGCGGGGGCGGACACCCCCGAAATGGGGTGCCCTTTTGCACGCTTACCACACCCCGGTGTTGGCCATCGACGCCCACGGTTCCTGTTTGGACTTCGAGTCGCCTTTCTGCAGCAGCTCGATCGACACGTTGTCGGGAGAGCGCACAAAGGCCATGCGACCGTCTCTAGGGGGGCGATTGATCACCACACCGGCTTTCATCAGGCGATCACACAGGGCGTAGATGTCATCGACCTCGAATGCGAGATGGCCGAAGTTGCGGCCGCCCGTGTAGGTTTCGGGATCCCAATTGTAAGTCAACTCGAGCAGCGGCGCACGCTCGGCGGTTCCGCGTGTTTCATCTTCGGGGGCCGCCAGGAAAACCAGTGTGTAACGACCAGCCTCACTGGTGACACGCCGCACGTCCTTCATTCCGAGCTTCGTGACGTAGAAATCGAGGCTCTGGTCGATGTCTGTGACGCGGACCATTGTGTGGAGATAGCGCATTCTGGCTCCAAAGGTTTGAGGGCGGATGGATCGAAACTCCATTATGGGCTCAGCCCTGGCGTCGGCAAAGATGTTGCTGATTGGCAACATCTCCGCACCCGGTGCCTCGACACTACCCGCTGTGAACGGCGTTATACACGATCTGTGGATAGCGCTGTGGACGAACACATCTGCGGCCCACGTCGCAAGTGAAGCTCGGCG
>JANOHP010000174.1:0-9340 GCA_031406575.1 Hyphomicrobiales bacterium | reverse complement strand
GAGAAGATCGACATCTGAAGGGTCGACGCAAGCCCCCCGTCAACGGACGTGGTCGGCGGCGAGAAATTCGTCGCCGATCATGACACGCTCGACGTCCGCAAATGCTCGCCTCCGAGACGATTTGCCGGTTCGCAGGTAGCGGCGACGGCGGTCTGTTGCCTCGGCCCGCAATGCGGTGCAACAGTCAAGCGCGACGATCACAGTTAAATTGGGGTCGGGCACCGAACCGCTTCCACCGCTCTCATCAAGGAGATCTTCTCATGAAGGCCATCATCATGGATCGCCACGGAGGTCCCGACGTCCTGCGTTATGGCGACCTGCAGGATCCGGTGGCCGAGGCCGGGCAAGTCGTCGTCGATGTGCATGCGGCAAGCATCAATGGCGCCGACGCCAAGGTGCTTGAGGGCGGTGCGTATATCACCGTTGCAACGTTTCCATATGTGCTCGGCCGCGACTTCTCCGGCGTCGTGAGCGCGTTGGGGGTCGGCGTTGCCGACTTCAGGGTGGGTGACGCCGTATTTGGCGTACTGGCAGGCGGGCGCGATGGAACGTATCAGGAGAAGGTCGCTGAGAAGGCGTCGATTCTCTGCGCGAAACCGGACTCGCTATCGCACGTCGATGCCGCAGCCCTGGCCCTCACCGGTCTGACGGCACTGGTGGCGATTGAGGACACGATCAAGCTGAAGACCGGCGAAACTATTCTCATTCAAGGCGGCGCCGGCGGCGTGGCAGGTTATGCTATCCAGCTCGCCAAGCATATCGGCGCCCGCGTCATAACCACGGCCAGCGCGGTCAACCACACCTACGTCAAGAGCCTCGGTGCCGATCAGGTGATTGACTACAATAAGGACGACTTCGCGCAAGTAGTGAAGGACGTCGACGCGGTCTTCGAAACAGTCGGCGGCGACGTCGCCATGCGCTCGTTTTTGGTCGTCAAGTCGGGCGGACGCGCCGCCTTCATCGCCTCGGGTGCCAAGGCTCCTGCCTCGCCACGTTCTGACGTGCAATCCCTGCGCCCTGCGGTCGGCCGCGACCGCCCGCATCTCGAACGAATCCTTCATTTACACGCAATGGGCGCAGTACGTCTGCCGGAGACACGCGTGTTTCCGTTGCCCGAGGCCGTAGAGGCGCTCCGCATCAGCGAGGGCCGCCATTTCCGCGGCAAACTTGTGCTGAAGGTGAGGTAGCAAAAGGGCCCCAAGACACTGTGGAGCTGCATTGGGCAGGTATTCGCCCAGCGATGGCAGCGAGCTTCGCATCAATCACGCGCGTGAGCGATCGATGCTTCAAAGACGTTCCCAATTCATCGGACGAGCCGCGCCTGCACGACAAGTTCGGCGATGGCGCCGAGCCATCTGGGTGTACGATGCACCTCTGGTCGCAGGCACAATGCCCCAACAAGCAGAAGTGGTCGGCGGCGGGAAATTCGTCGCCGATCTCAACTCCCACAAAGTCGGCTTGTGGGATGTGGCCCGTCGGCGCGGGTGAGCCGGTTCCAACAAGTTCCGCTCCAGGTACCGGCATGGGAGGCGCGACCGTCCATAGCTTCACGGTACGGCGGGTGCTATCGTCACGGATATCTCGTTGCTCTTCGGGTCGTGCCACAGTTGTCGGCACTTGGAAGAGGTCGAGGATGAAGCGACGATCAAAGTCGAGGCGCTGGCCGTACCGCGCGGCGGTCTTTGGGGTGATGCCGTGCATACTCGGGCTCGGCGCCGGGCAATTCTTGCGTTGGAACGATGCCATTTGGCTCACCGATGCGGGGGTCTTTTGGCCATACACGCTGTCGGCGATCTCGGCCGCAATCCTCATCAAGCTCGCGCACTCGCCCATTGAAGAGACGACGAGCGCCGTCGCGGGTTGGCTAACGCTGCTGCTCACGTGGTTCTACGCGCCGATTTGGGCGACCGGCGTCAAAGTACCCAACACGGCGGCGGTCGTCGGCAAGGATGGCCGCGTGCACGTCGCGCGCGAGGCCACACGTGATGCGGAGAGCCCAGTCTGGCTACTGACAGACCGGCCTGGAACGCGGACGGTGCACAACGTGTCGGGAAAATTGGCGGCGAGCGATCTCGAGCTCGACTACAGCTATGCGGCGTCTTATATCGCGACCCGCCCCGACGGCGATGACCTCCGCGCCACGCTCGCGGATGCGGCGGGCTCGATCCTGAGCCAGGCGGCAAAGGGCTCGCGCACCTCACGTATCGCATTGTTGGAGAGCCGGCCGACACAGCAGCAGCTGCTCGCCCGGATTTGCCGCAGCGTCGTAGGCGACGGCATCGCGTGCCCCCTAAAAATGAACCTCGTGCCCAAAAGTGAGGCGGTGGTGCCAGGTGGCGTTTGGAGCACGCAGTACAGCGAGGAGGAGGCGATCGCGGAAAAGCATCTGCCGTCACTCGTCCGTCAGCTGACGCAACCCGACGCTGTGCTGGCCCGGCCTGACCAGGTGTTCGCGCTCTTTCTCGATCTCGCCGACAGCGGAGAGCCGATCGTACAGGTGGCGCGCAAATCGCATCTCCTCGACGATGTTCAATTCCACCAAGTGATCCAACGCATGTTGGAGGCCGACAGCGGCGATCTGGCGGCTGCCGTTGTCGGCGTCAACCGATTGAGCGAGAGGCAACGACAGGCCCTGCGCCAACACGCCCTCGACAAGGCGGCGATCTCCACGATCGTGGACAACGTCGCGGCGATGCGCATCACGGATGCCGAGGTCGCCCACCTAGCCGCACGCATGCGGCCGACGCTACTCGCCGAGCCGGCGGTGGCGGTGCGTGTGCTTCACATTTTCGGCAATCGACTGCCGCCCGAGACGCAACGAGACGCGGTTGAAGGGATCGTGCGTGCCCGGGCGTCCTACGCTCTGTCAGCGCTCCAAGGCCTGGACTTCGCTCCGGAGCTTCGCCGGGTGCTCTTGAATAAGGTCATCGCCGACGCGTCGCTCGACGACTTTTCGGCTGTGCGCCTCTCGAAGGAGAAGCTGCTGCAGGCGCTGACGCCATCGGAGCTCCGTGCCGTGATCGCCATGGCCGTCGCGCGCAGCGAGGCTTCGGAGAAGTGGCAGGAGTTCGTGGTCGAAATCTTGCCGGTCCGCGATATGACGCCGGCCGAGCGGCGCATGCTGCTCGACGGATTGATATTCAAGAGCCCGAAGGTCGCGCTCGAGTTCGTCAGCAAGAACAAAGAGCTGCTCGATCCGGCCGAGGTCGGCGAGGTGACGCGCGACTACACGCGCACCATCACACGAGATTTCTGCCTGCACCTCTCACATCGAAACAAAAACTGGCGGACCAATTATTTCAGTGCGGAGCAGTTGCGGATCTTTCGCGACTGCGCCGTGCGGCAATGACCACCTTACTCCGACAGACAGAAACGGGGAGCGATCGTCGCTGAACTCGACCTCGTAGGCCTGGATGGTCACGAAGCCCGAGCGCCCTCAGAAGCCGACGGCCTGGCCGTCGGTGCGCTTCTCGGAAGCGGCGAAGTAACCGTCGTCGAGCTTATAAATGAACTGCCCGCGTCCGAACTCGGTCGCAAGGCGGTCGCTCTGAATTGTCCGATGGCCACGTTCCTTCAGCTCCTCGATCGTCGCAGCCGGCATATCGTGCTCGAGCTGGACATTCAGTTGGTCGTCGAGGCGCCAGCGCGGTGCATCTGAGGCCGCTTGGGGATTTTGACCGTAGTCCACCAACCGCACCATGACCTGCGTGTGCGCCTGCGCCTGTATCGAGCCGCCCATCACGCCGAAGCTCATCACTGGCCGCCCGTTCTGCGTGAGAAAAGCCGGGATGATCGTATGGAATGGCCGTTTACGCGGTGCAACGACATTGGCATGTCCAGGCTTCAGCACGAAGCCGTAGCCCCGGTTCTGCAGGCTGATGCCGTCGACGACGATGCCGGATCCAAATCCTTGATAGTTGGACTGGATATAGGAAACCATCATGCCCGAAGCGTCAGCAGCGGTGAGATACACGGTGCCAGCTGAAGCACCCGTGCCATATTGAAAATTCTTCGCCGTTCTCCTGTCGATGAGACGCGAACGCGCCCACAGGTATCCCTTGTCGAGAAGATCGGTGCTCTTTACGCGCATCGTATCGGCGTCCGACACGTGCTCGTAGAGGTCCGCGAACGCGAGCTTCATCGCCTCGATCTGCAGATGCAGACTTTCAGCGGAGTCGACTGGAATGGAACCGATATCGAAATTCTCGAGTATTCCGAGCGCCATCTGAGCAGCGATTCCTTGCCCGTTCGGGGGAATTTCATGAAGTGTGTAGCCGCGGTAGTCCTGCGCGAGAGGCTCGACCCAATCCACGGCATGCGCGGCGAGATCAGCAGGCGTCATCGCTCCGCCATGGTTGCGCGAATGCGCCACCATGAGTTCCGCCAGCTCCCCCTGGTAGAAAGCCGCGCCTTTGGTCTCCGCGATGCGCTTCAGTGTTCTCGCATGGGCGGGAGCGGTGAATTTCTCTCCGGCCTCCGGCGCCCGTCCATTGGGCATGAAGTGTTGGGCGAAGCCCGGGACGTCCTTCAAGTTCGGCACCTGCCGCGTCCACAAGCGGGCGATGGTCGGAGACACCAGGAAGCCATCGGCGGCATAGCGGATGGCAGGTTCGAACAGGTCGGCGAAAGGCAGCTTGCCGAAGCGCTCCGACAGCGCCACCCAGGCGGAGACTGCGCCCGGCACTGTGACGGCATCCCAGCCTTTGGTCGGCATCGCCGCCTTGCCGTTGAACCGATCGAGCGTCCAGCCCTCTGGCGAGCGGCCAGACGCATTCAGGCCGTGGAGCTTGTTGCCATCCCACAGAATGGCAAACGCATCACTGCCAATGCCATTGCTCGTCGGTTCGACAACCGTGAGCGTGATTGCAGCGGCAAGCGCGGCGTCGACGGCGTTGCCGCCCTTGTACAACATGCTCAAACCGGCCTGCGCGGCGAGTGGCTGGGACGTAGCCACGGCATTGCGCGCCAGTATCGGCATGCGCTGCGAAGGATAAGGCAGGTCCCAGCCGAAGTATCTCGCGTTCGTATTTTGCTCAGGCATTGATTGCTCACACACCAAGGACACGATTGGTGGAGGATGGAACACAATGATGTCGCTGGCAAACGGATCAGAAAAGAAGGACCGCCATAGAGTCTGTACCACATGGGCCGCAGCTCGGCTCAGGAATTGGGCGACAGCCCGAGCCCCCGGGCGGCGACGACTCGATCACCTTCATCGCCACCTCCACGACCGTGAACATGCACTTGCGCAATCGTGTTGCGACACCCCCGAAACCAGACCCAACGGTTCGGCTGGAGGATGCGACCGGCGACGTCAGCGGCGACATCCGCAAATGTATGAGCCCGCCCACAGGTGGTGTGCCAGCCTCGGACGCATCGGCGGTTGCCATCTTGTGTGGTTGCGACTGACGTTCGGGTCTCTCTTTGTTCGGCGCAAACGTGAAATCTTTCCATTGCTTGGCGCATGCCCAGCTGCTCAACGTATGGCAGCCAGCCAAGGGGCACGCTATGAAACTCTGTCGACACACGAAGGTTCTGTGGTCTTGCACCGCTGCGTTTGCCCTTCTGCTCGCGGGGGCCGCCGTGCAGCCTACGATCGCGCAATCGACTTCGAAAGCGGCAGCGGCGGACACTGAGCGGCAGCAACAGATGGTCGATGGCCCACAGCGTTCAGCCGACAATCGCGCACGCGATCGCTATCGCAATCCGGGGCCGGTCCTTGCGTTCTTCGAGGTTACCCCGCAAAGCCGCGTGGTTGAGATCCTGCCAGGCAGGGCCGGGTATTGGACCGAGATTGCGGCACCGCTCGTAAAGGATGGCGGCTACTACTTGGCCGCTATCCCAAAACCAAATCCTGACCGCCCCGAGTTGATGAAGGCGATCGCCGAATTCAAAGCCAAGCTTGCAGCCGATCCTGCAAGTTTCGGGCGTGTCGCGACGGTAGACTTTTCGGCAGATGGGGCCGACATCGTAGCGCCGGGCAGCGCGGACTTCGTTTTGAGCTTCCGAAATCTGCACAACTGGATGGCTGCCGGGAAAGCAGAGCAGGTCTTGGCCGCCTTTCATCGTGCTTTGCGATCCGGCGGTATGCTCGGCATTGAGGAGCATCGCGGGCGCACCGACCAGCCACAAGACCCAGCTGCCAAGACCGGTTATGTCCGCGAGGACTACGCACGCGCGATGATCGAGGCGGCCGGCTTCCGTTTCGTGGCCAAGAGCGAGGTCAATGCCAATCCGAAAGATACAAAGGATTATCCAGCGGGCGTGTGGACATTGCCGCCGACCTATCGACTCGAGGATCAGGATCGGGAGAAGTACGCGGCCATTGGCGAGAGTGACCGCTTCGTGATGAAATTTGTGAAGCCGTAATTCAAGAATTCTGGCCTCCGGAGGCTCGTCGGGAATCCAATTCCAACGCGTAAAGTGACGTTCTGACCTGCACACGTTCAAAGATGGAGGCGAAGTCGAGGTCGGGCCGCGGCACTTTAATCGATCCGATCATGCCAGATTTCGTTCACGGCATCGAATACGCCCCAGCCGATGCCGCGCAGTGATTGGCGGACGGCATCGAGGCGCTCGAGCATCTTGCCGCGCTCGGCAGTAGGCAATTCGATGGCTTGCGTCAGGCCTTGCTCGAACATGCGAATGAGAGCCGAGTAATATACCTCGTCGTCCAGGCCGCACTCGCCAGCCAGCCGCGCCGCTTCTTCGCAGTAGAAAATGCATAGCTCGGCCATCCCCTCAGGCCGGCCGACCGCCTTGCGATAGTCGGAGATCGCCTTCTTGGCCTTTGCCACCGACACGTTATGCCCCTTCATGAGGTCGGGATAAATCCACCGCGAAATGACCCTCTTGAATGGTGTCAGGGGATCGTTGCCAACTCCGAGCCGCGCAGCGAGGAACGCACGATTTTCGGGTCGCAGTGCGTACAGGTCCTTCAGTAGCCCGAGCAGTCCAGTGCGATCGAACAGCGCCAGCTCGGCCTTCAACTCACTCCATGTCGCCTCTCTTGGCTGAACCATTTCCGTCGACCCCTTCGCGTTCGAATAGTTGAGCTGGCAATGCCTGCACTGACCCGGATTCGCGAACACGATGTCCAAAGTGGGTCATGGCCGCCGACATTGGTTGTCCGCGCCCTCATTTCTACATCGGCGCTCGCCACGAATCAGTTCGATGGTCCGTCCGGTTTCCAGTTGATCAGGTTGTTTGGATCTCGACTTGCCAAGCGCTGCTTCAACACCTGCCTGGCTTGCTGCTCTCCAACCTTGCCGACGAGATCCTGCCAGGCTTGTGCATCTGAGTTCATGGCAATGAAATCATCAGCCAGGACCTCCAGCTCAACATCCGAGTACGGTGTCTTGCGGTCATTGCGAGGGTCGAGCCAGGCGGGCTCAAAATCCGTCAGGGTCGTCTTCTTCATCGCCAGCTCCGTCCATGTGCCGATCACAGCACATCATGCCGAGCGCGTGTTGGTCTATACTTCGATCGAAATCTGCATCTCAGACGCGACACCTCGGTAAACGGACGTGGCTGGCGTCGAGCAGTTCGTCGCGTATGAAGGCGGTCACGATGTCTCCTTGTGGGATCGAACGTCGAGCAAGCTGCACCGCTGGTTGCCAACGGTCGCAGTGATCCGATAGCTTCCATCAGTTGGCCGTCGTGATGGGCCATAACCGGCCGAACCCGGAAGTGGTGCCAACAACGTCAGCATTTTCCAGATCCGGACATCCCCTCGGCGCTGCCAGGAAGACCTGAGCGCTTAGGCAGGCGCGGACTTGGCAGCAATTTTCTGAATCTGATCCCGACTATCTCTGCAGAAGCTGCTCGAAAAACAGTCTGGCCTCGTAGAACGCAGTCGCCGAGATCACGCACCGGCGGCGATCAGAGCGACTGCCAGAGCGCGCGATCAGCAGGTCTCCCTTCGTGCAGTGCAGAACGGCGGACGCTTGCTCTCTGGGACTTCCAGTCGTCCAAATCGTATAGAGCGGTAAGTGGAGCGTTTCCCAGGCAAGGTTGGCAATGGCCGTGACGCCGAGGTAGGCCTTGAGCGCCAACAGCCAGTCTGCATTCGTCGATGCCGGCTGAAATGTCATTGGTTATCGCAATCGGTCACTTGAAGAAGACATATTTGATCAAGGCTGCGATCGCGAGAACGACAAGGAGCACGGCAAACCAGCCGAATGGGCCCATGCCCCACATCATTCCGCCATCCAACATCATATCGCGCATAACGCGATCCTCCTTGGTGCTGTTTGCTTTACCACCGGAAATTCGTGGCCAGAGGCCAGCGCCCCATATCCGTACGTGACCGGTTGAGGGGTGCCTAGGCTACTGGAATGCTGTGCGTGAGAAAGGACCTCCAAAGCTGGGGAATGGCGGCAAGTTCACTTTCCACGACGGTGCCGATCCGGTCGTCGGTTTCGCGGCTCAACGCGGCCTCATGACTGTGCACACGCAAATGCGTGAGGTGCGGCCGGTCTATCGGTGCTCCGATCTGGCTGACGAGATAACACTCGGCCTCTGTGATCCCAGGCACCTCGGCAACGACAGCGTGCGCGATGCGAGTGGCGGCGGCATTGTAGAGCTTGCCGACATGCGTGACCGGGTTCTTGCCTGCCATAGCTTCGAGCGTCATGGGACGATACGGGGTGATCAGGCCATTTGCCCGGTTACCGCGGCCGGTCTCACCATCATCGCCTGCCTCCGCCGAGGTTCCATTTACCGTCAGGAAGACGGAGCCGATGGCGATGTCGTCGGCAGTGTTGACCCGTGAAGTAACGTCTCTGCCGGTTATGACTTTCGCGGCTTCGAGCACAGCTCTTTGAAGCCGATCTTTCGCATCGCTGTAGGCCCGGACATCGTCGAGAAATCTACCGATGAAGGCGCACGAGATGGTCAGACTGATATCTTCATCCTCGCGCAGACCCATGACCTTGATGTCTTCGCCCGTCTCCGGAAACTCGGTCTTGAACGCGGGAGCATTGAGCTTGCGTTCGATGGCCAGAACGACGCGCTCGAGCTCGCTCAACGGGGCAAATCCGACCCCGCAGGAGGTGTCATTTGCCAGGAACACGCCTTGCTCGCGTTGGCGCATGAACAAGTCGACCAGTTCGGGAGAGCCGGGCCGGACCAGACAATGAAAGCGAACGCCTGTCGCAGGGTCGAGCGCGTGCATGTTCCGACGGAACCAAGCCCTGGCCGTTTCCTCGGCAAGCTCACGAACAGGCACGACTTTGCCGCGGACGTCATGCGTCGCGCGCCCCGATAGGAAGATGTCGATGGGTTCGAGGATGCGACCAGCCCGGAATGCGGGCTCAGATCTCCCAGCGGCCAATAGCGC
>JANOHP010000147.1:0-2268 GCA_031406575.1 Hyphomicrobiales bacterium | reverse complement strand
TGTTACACGTCACACTCTGTCACAACATGTCACACTGTGACGGTTTGTGACGCTCGGCACCCGACTGTCGCTCTGTCACGTCACGTCACACCCCCCTATAGGGGTGTGACGCGTGTGACATGTGACGGAGCCCCGTCGATGGGAAGCGCAACCCTCACCCTTTCATTGGCTAGCCAAAAGGAAAAAGCCGGTCTCGACGTCTCAGGCGTACATCGAACCTGCTCGCTTGCGGGGCCGGGCTGATGCGCTGGACCGAAGCCCAGTTGGCATCCTACCGAGCGCGTCGGGGTGGCTCGGCATCGAAGCCCGCGCGCCGCCGAAAGAGAACTTCGCGGCTCGAGCCCAGCGAGAACCAGATCCATGTGGCCGTTGTCGAGCACCTCCGCGCACGGTGCCTGCCCGGTGTGCATTGGCATCACCCGGCGACCGGCGAGTTGCGAGACGATGGCACCGCGCGAAAGCTGCAACGCATGGGTGCGCGTGCCGGGCTCCCGGACCTGTTGCTGCTTATCGATGGCCGCCTCCACGGGCTCGAGCTCAAGCGAGACCACGGCGGGCGGTTGAGCCACGATCAGCGCGCCATGCATCAGGAATTGATTGCTGCCGGCGCCGTCGTGGCTACAGCCCACGGCGTCGATCAGGCGCTCGCGATTCTTGCGGCGTGGGACGTGTTTGCGACCACCAACACGAAACAGAAAGGACAACGCCGATGAACGGAATCGAATGCGCCTTCGCCGGGCGCCTTGTGCAGGATGTCGAATTGAAAACGAGTGCGGCCGGCAAATCATGGGCAGCGCTCTCCGTGAGCGTCGGGGAAGGCGAGGCTCTGCAATGGGTGCGAGTGGCCGTGTTCGGAACCATTGCCGAAACTACGGCCACGATCGCCAAGGGTGCGAGTATCTACGTCGAAGGACGAATCAAGCTCGACAAGTGGACGACGAAAGACGGCGAGTCGCGCTCGGGTCTGAGCGTTGCGGCAACCCGCGTCGAAGCCTTGGGGCAGATCGGCCGCAAGAGGCCGCCGAAGACTTCCAAGGCGGCCGAGAGCGACCCGCGCGAGTGGCAACGACCGCTCGGCGAAGGCGGGGTGCAGATCAATAGCCAAGCCGCAGCGGATGGCCGCGCGCCGATGAAAGACGATCCAATCCCGTTCTAACGGTGCAGCATCAACCAAAAGCGGTCATAGAAAGCCGCAGGCGCCGTTCACGATTGCTGCCCGTTCCGGGGGGGGCCAAGTGGGCATAGAAAAGGCGTCCACGGTTAAAAATTCGGCCTCTGCATCGAATTCCGTGCAGGTTCGGATAGTGTGGGCCGGGATACTCACGAAACCGCCGAGCGCATTATGGGTGCCGTAGCCCGCCGGTGTCCGCTGGGGACTTCACTTGTCGAACGGTGACCACTCGTGCCTGACGCCAGCGCGGAGTTCATTGACAGCAGAGAAGTAACAGAGAGACGCCACCCGGCCGGCAACGCCAATGCTGGAAAAAGCGGCCCCCGATATCAGTGATGACAACAGGGTCGAAACAGAGAGACTTCATCGGTTGATCGGCGAATTTTCCGACACAGTTATGCGACGCGATTATGCGAGTTTTCTGACACACATGTGCGAGCATGCGCGAGGGAGGGAAAAAGTGTTGGATAATTCGCCGTCACGCGCGCCGCAGAAAACTGGCTGACGTGTTGAAAAACAATCAAAAATTGGGCCGTCGTCACTCAAACCTGGACGTGTCACCGACACCACATACGACGTCACGGCTCCTGGCCTTCTTGTGCCGGAAGTGGGTTTGACGATTTCATGCCCAACCCACTTCCGCGCTCGCGCCTCGGCGTTGTCGTGGGCGTGCTCGATGGTGCCGGCCTTGCCGCGATGCCATCGGAAGAGGTCGAGCCCGCTGCCACCCTCGGGATCGGAGCGGTTGGTGACGATGGCGAAGTGCTTCACGCCCGTGCCATCGCCCAGGAGATCGGCCTGGCGTGGCCGGATGCGGATCGCCAGATAGCGGCGCCCTGTACGAGCACGAGCTCATGACATGGCTCGACGAGCACGCGATTGCTTATGCGATCTCGGCCGACATGAGCGAGCAGCTGAAGGCTCGGTCCTGGCGCTGCCCGCCGATCACTGGAAGCGGTGGAAGGAGGAGCGCGAGGCGATCCGCGAGTGGGCCGAGTTCAACAACGTCTGGTCCGACCTCAGCTGATCGAAGTCCTCCGCGTGCTCGCCGCCGGCAGCCCAGAGCACGAAGAAGCTCTCCGTCATCTGCGACGCAG
>JANOHP010000139.1:0-15259 GCA_031406575.1 Hyphomicrobiales bacterium | reverse complement strand
CCAATCGGGATCAGGGCGTCGATCGCCTTGAGGCCGGTCGCCATCGGCTCGTGCACTGACTTGCGCGGCAGAATGCCCGGCGCCTTGACGTCGACGCGCTGGCGCTTGTCCGACTTGATCGGGCCCTTGCCGTCGATCGGATTGCCGAGCGCGTCGACGACGCGGCCGAGCAGACCCTTGCCGATGGGCACGTCCACGATGGCGCCGGTGCGCTTGACCGTGTCGCCTTCCTTGATGGTGCGGTCGTCCCCGAAAATAACGACGCCGACGTTGTCGGTTTCGAGATTCAACGCCATGCCGCGAATGCCGCCGGGAAACTCCACCATCTCGCCGGCCTGGACCTTGTCGAGGCCGTAGACGCGCGCGATGCCGTCACCGACCGACAAAACCTGCCCGATCTCGGAGACCTGGGCCTCTTTGCCGAAATTCTTGATCTGGTCTCGCAGGATCGATGAGATCTCTGCGGCTTTGATATCCATCAGCGGTCCTCTTTCATGCGTGTCTCGAGATTTTGGAGCTTGGTGCGAAGTGAGCTGTCGATCATTCGGCTGCCGATCTTGACGATAAGGCCACCGAGCAGATTTTCATCAACGCGTGTCGTGAGGCGAACGCGGCCACCGACGGCGGTGGACGCGAGCTTGTCTGTCAACGCCGCGAGCTGGTCTTCGCTCAGCGGATGGGCCGATGTGACTTCAGCGCTCACCTCGCCGCGATGGCGCGCGAGAATTTGGCGAAAGGCCTTCAGGACATCGGCGATGATGAACAACCGCCGGTTGCGCGCGAGAAGCCCGACGAAATTGGCGACGAGCGGTGACACGCCTGCACGCGACGCGATTGCTCCGATGGCGGCACCCTGCTCGCTGGCAGAAATGACGGGACTGGTCACCATCCGCCGCAAGTCTTCGTTCTCATCGAGCAGCTTCTCCAGCAACTCGACATCGCCTTCGGTCACGGAGAGCTTGCGCTCTTCGTTTGCGAGATCGAACAGCGCGGAGGCGTAGCGGCCCGCCACGCTTGCCATAATTGGATCGTCGTTCGCCACGTAGGTTGCTCTCGCCAAAAAGCCTGCTCGCGAGGAAAGCCGGCCGCATCGGTCAGCCCCAGGCTGGAAGCCCGCGACGGGGCGCCCAATGTAGGGAGGCGCTTCGAAGGCGCGCGCCCGAAACGATCGGCGGCCCCCTTCAAAACGTGGCGTGATTTAGCACGCACCTCACAGGCGTTCAACCCGACCTTGCAGGGCGGGATGCCGCACGATCGGCACCGGTCCGCTTTGAACGCGCCCAGGCAGGCTGCGATGTGCTCATTTCGCCTTCCAAGCACATCGGCGCGATTTTTTTCGAGTTTGCGTCCCCGCGGTTCACTCCGCCGACGGAACGTGTGTGAATCCAGCACCCTGGACCAAGTCGAAATCGATCGAACGGCAAATAATTACAATTTTAAGATCACTGTTCAGAAAGCGTTCATGGGAGATCGATTACAACGAATTTATCGGCATTTGAGTTAGTTGCAGTTGTGCGCCGCCGCGTTGAAAAAGTGGAGACGGATCATGACACTGCTCCAAGCTGCATCCAACATCACCGCCGCAGCTTTCGCTGCGACGCTGACGATTCCTCTGTCGATGTGGGCTCAGGCCGGTGATACGGGCGTCCGGACGCGGGATCGCCACCCTCAGCATGTCCTGTCTCTTCGGCATCAATCTGTCGCACCCTCGGCCGATGGGCTCCTGTTGGTAAACTATCGCTCGCAGCGGGTCAGCAACGCCGAGTAACGCCGTCGACTCGGGCAATTGTGCTGCACTGCCTACTCGAGTTGAATCTTTGCTGCTGCGATCAGTTCCCGGTTGATCTTGTCGTCTGCGGCCGTCGAGGCTGCCATCTGTTCAGGCGTCTCCAGGGCGGCGATGGCAGACAAGGACCACAGCTTGGCCTTCATCTCCGCCGTCCCTGCCAGCTCGCGCATGCGGGCGTTGAGGTCCTGCACGATGTCACCGGGAATGCCGGCGGGCCCGTACAACCCGAACGACAGGGGCATGTCGGCATCGGGGTAGCCCAATTCCGTCAACGTCGGCACGTCGGGAAAATCCGGTGAGCGGGTTGCGTGGTTGACGTTGAGCAGCGTGAGGCGACCCGCCTTCACATGCGACAGCGTCGTCGGCTCATTCATCAGATTGGCTGTGTTCGCCAACACATCGGCCAACGATTCAGCGCCGCCCCGATAGGGGATATGAAGGATATCGACGCCTGCTTTCTGTTTCAGAATTTCGATTCGCAGATGCGTCGTCGTGCCGAGCCCGGCTGAGCCGTAGCTCAATTTTCCAGGGTTACGCTTGGCGTAATCGATCATCTCGGGGAACGTTTTTGGCCCAGCAGCGGGATTGATGACAAAGCCGCAGACGAAATCCCCCACCTGTCCAATGGGGGTGAACGATTTGACGGGATCGTAGGGTGTCTTGCGCAAGTGCGGCAGCACCGTCAGCGTGGCACGCGAGGTGATCAGCAGCGTGTAGCCGTCGGGCGCCGCCTTGGTTGCCGCCTCGTTGCCGACGAGACCACCGGCACCCGAACGGTTTTCGATGACGAACGGCTGGCCATAGAGGCGGCTGAGCTGTTCTGCCCATGGCCGCGCCAACACATCGGTTGCGCCGCCCGGCGGCCAGGGGACGATGATCTTGACGGGCCGATCCGGCCAACCTCGACTTGCGTGTGCCGTCGCTCCGGACGCGGCTGCCAGCGCACCCGCCGTCCCCACCAGGAAATCCCGTCGCCTCATTGGTCCTCCAACGTGTTATTCGACTTTGATGTTGTTGATCCGGATGACCTCTTTGTTGCGCTCTATGTCCTTGACCAGATACTTCCGCATGTCCTCCGGTGACTGCTGGGGCACGACCACATTGACCGCGAGCAGCTTGGCCTTCATGTCGTCCGTCTTGGCGATCTCGTCCATTTTGGCGTTGAGTTTCTCGCGAATGTCTTTCGCGGTGCCGGCCGGCGCCCAGAGCGAGAACCAAACCGGGATCTCCGCATCCATGATGTCGAGCTCCTTCATCGTCGGAACACCCGGAAAGTCGGGATGTTTGAGTGCCCCATCGATATTGAGCAGGATCAGCTTGCCGGCCTTCACGTGGCTCAGTGTGATCGGCTCGTTCATCAAGTGGACGACGCCGGGCAGATGATCGTTCAGCGTATCGGCGCCGCCGCGATAAGGGACGTGCAGAATGTCGATACCGTACTTGCTCTTGAGCGCCTCGAGCTTCAAATGATTGCCCATGCCGACGCCAGATGAGCCGAAGGTCAACTTGCCCGGGTTCTTCTTGGCGTAGTCGACCAATTCCTGCAGCGTCTTGATCCCGAGGGAGGGATGCACCGTGAAGCCGACGAGGGCATCGCCGGTGCGCGCGATTGGATCGAAATCCTTCACCGAGTCGAAGTTGACCTTCCTGAGGCTCGGCACGATGGCGATCGAAGCATTCGGCGTATAGAGCAGCGTGTATCCGTCGGGCGGCGACTTGGCCACCGACTCGATACCGATCGAGCCCGAGGCGCCGCCGCCCCGGTTCTCGACGATGAACTGCTGGCCGTATGCATGGCTGAGCTTCTCCGCCCACACGCGCGCCGTCTGATCGGTGGCCCCACCCGGTGCGAATGGGACCACGACCTTGACCAGTCGTTCGGGCCACGCCGGCGTTTGGCCCAGGGCCACCGATGGCAACACGGCCGCGAAAAGTGCAACTGTCACCAGAAATCCACGACGGAGCATGTTGTCCCCCTACGATGGGTTGATCCCAGATGCGTGCTTACTCGAGCTTGATGTTTGCTGTCTTGATCAGCTCCGCATTGCGGGCGGTGTCCTCCACGAGATACTTCGCGATCTCCTCGGGGGTCTGAGCCGGAACGATGACGTTGATGGCGCGCATGCGGGCGATCATGTCGTCCGTTTTGGCGATCTCGTCGACCTTGGCGTGGAGTTTTTGGATGATCGGGGCGGGGGTTCCTGCCGGTGCGAACAGCGAGTACCAGACGGGCACGTCCGAGTTCGGTATGCCTGCTTCAGTCAGCGTCGGCACGTCCGGGAAGTCTGGATGGCGTGTCGGAAAATTGATGTTCAGCAGGACAAGTTTCCCCGCCTTGACGTGCGGCAAAACCACGATCTCGTTCATCATGTGAACTGTGCCGGGCAAGAGATCGTTCAAGGCGTCGGCGCTGCCACGATAGGGCACGTGCAGGATGTCGATGCCAGCCTTGAGCTTCAACATTTCAATGCGCAAATGGGTTGCTGTGCCAAGGCCGGCAGAGCCGTAGGTGAGCTTTCCTGGGTTTTTCTTGGCGTACTCGATCAACTCCGCCATCGACTTGATGCCGAGCGACGCGTGTACGACGAACCCACAGACCAGATCACCGACCCGCGCGATCGAGGCGAAACCCTTGAGCGGATCGTAGGGTGTCTGGCGCAGAGTCGGCAACACCGACAAGGGCGCGTTCGGGGTCAACAGCAGTGAGTAACCGTCGGGTGCGGATTTCGCGGCGGCCTCTGTGCCAATCATGCCGCCCCCGCGCCACCTCGGTTCTCAACCACGAATGGCTGCCCAAAAGCCTGACTGAGTTTTTCCGACCAGGGCCGCGCAATGGCGTCCGTCGCACCACCCGGAGCATAAGGGAGGATGAGTTTGACGGGCTTTTCGGGCCAATTGGTCGTCTGGGCCGAGGTGGAGGTCGACACGCTCGCGGCCAGTGTTCCGGCGGCGAGGCTCAGGAATTCTCTACGGCGCATTCTCGTCCTCTTCTTTCCGTGATTGTTCGGCATCGGGCTGGCGATGTCTCAGCGCTGCTCATTGTGCCGTGTCATGTTGGGTTCTGGCCGGGACACGACAAGTCCCGGCTGAACCAGGGGTTTACTCCTGGAAGGCAGTCTCTCGTGCTTTTCGGAAATTGGGGAGCAAGATGAAGATCAGCACCAGAACGGCGATCGTCAAGAAGGCGAGCGACAGCGGACGCTGGAAGAAAATGAAGGGATCGCCGCGCGACAGCAGCATGGCGCGCCGCATGTAAACCTCCATCAGCGGTCCGAGCAGGTAGCCGAGTAGCAACGGCGCCGGCTCGCAACCAAGCCGGATGAAGACATACCCGAGTACTCCGAACATGGCCATGAAGTAGACCTCGGTGTGCAGGTTGTTCAGGCTGTACACGCCAATCGCACAGAAGAAGAGGATCGCGATCGAGAGCAGCCGGTAGGGCACCAGCAACATCTTCACCCACATGCCGATCAACGGCAGGTTGAGGATGACCAGCATGGCGTTGCCGATCCACATGGAGACGATCATGCCCCAGAAGAGGCCCGGCTTCTGTTCCATGACTTGAGGTCCCGGCACGATGCCGTGGATCATCATGCCGCCGATCATCATGGCCATGACGGCGTTGGCGGGAATGCCGAGAGTCAGCATGGGAATGAACGATGTCTGAGCGGCGGCGTTATTGGCGCTTTCGGGTCCCGCCACGCCTTCGATCATGCCTTTGCCGAACATCTCGGGTGTCGCAGAGAGCTTCTTTTCCAGAGAGTAAGAACTGAAGGATGCCAACACCGCGCCACCCCCCGGCAGAATGCCGAGCAGACTGCCCAGTATCGTGCCGCGCAGGATCGGCATGGCCGATCGCTTCAGATCCTCTCTCGTTGGCATCAGACCTTCGATTTTGGAACTCAGAAGATCACGCCGTGTCGTGTCGCCGAGGTTCTTGATGATCTCTGCGATACCGAACACGCCCATCGCCACGATGACGAAGCCGATGCCGTCGAACAGGTCGCTGACGCCGAAGGTGAAGCGCGTGTTTCCGGTGTTGACGTCGGTGCCGACCAGCCCCAGCAACATGCCCAAGAAGATCATGCCGACAGCCTTGAGGATCGAACCCGAGGCCATGACGACTGCCAGCACGAGACCCAGCACCATCAGTGAGAAGTAGTCCGCCGGTGCGAATTGTTGGGCGAGTTTGGTGAGGGGCGGCGCCGCGAGCACGATCAGGAACGTCGCAAACGTGCCCGCGATGAAGGACCCGATGGCGGCAATAGCCAAGGCAGGCCCAGCTCGCCCCTGACGCGCCATGGCGTAACCGTCGAGCGCAGTGACGACCGAAGAGGCTTCGCCCGGCAGATTGACCAGGATCGCCGTCGTCGAGCCACCGTACTGTGCGCCGTAGTAGATGCCGGCGAGCATGATCAGCGCGCCTTCCGGTGTCAGAAAGTAGGTCACCGGCAGCAGCAGCGCCATCGTGGCCACCGGGCCGACACCCGGTAGCACGCCGATGGCGGTGCCGATGAAGGCGCCCATGAAACACCAGAACAGATTCTGTAGCGAAAGTGCGACCGAGAAACCGAGCGCGAGATTGGAGAAGACGTCCATGATGCGAAGCCCCGGCGCGCTCAGCGCAAAATGAAGGACAGGAAAGTGGCCATACGGGGCGGCCAGATCGGGATCGGCATGCCGAGCAGCCAGATGAAGGTGCCCACACCGCCCGCGATCATGATGGCGAGAAAGATCGTGTATTCGAACCACTTTGTTTCCGCCGTGCCGGCCGCACACAGGGTCAACGAGAGGACCATCGTGAGGACCAGACCGAGATCGTCGATCAACTCACCGAATGCCATCGTTGCAACCGTTACGGCGATGAGCGGCCGCCAAGCCCAGCCGGAGAGGGGTGCACTCGTGGCGACAACGGTCTTCGCCATCAAGAACGCGCCCGTGCCAATCAGGCACCAAGCGAGGATCGCTGGCAGCACGCCTGTGCCGGGCCGCTGCGCCGTGCCCATGCTCAGCTTGTCATAGAAGTAGATGGTGACCAGGGCCGCAGCCCCGAACAGGAGAAACATCACTCCCGACAAGAAATCCTGATCTTTGAGCCGCATTCTTTTTGTCCCTCCCTGCACGTCTTTGGCGGGAGCCTAACACGGGTTTCTCGAACGGCAACAGAGAGCTTCGCCTTCGCGGTCGTGTCGCACCCGGATATCCGACGACCCGACACTGGGCTGGGACCGTTTCTCGAGACATGCGATCCTCCGGAGCAGGTCGACTCGAAACGATGGAGGCTCCCCATGAAAGACGGTCGCTATCACAAGACCCGGCTGGGCAACCATGTGCTCCACCCCGAAACCCTGATGGTGGGTTACGGCTACGACCCGCTGCTTTCGGAAGGCGCCGTCAAGCCACCGGTGTTTCTCACCTCGACCTTCGTGTTCCGCTCGGCAGAGGAAGGGCGTGACTTTTTCGATGTGGTCGCCGGCCGCAAGGAGGTTCCTCGCGGCGGCGCGGGCCTCGTCTACTCGCGCTTCAATCACCCCAATAGCGAGATCGTCGAGGACCGCCTCGCCGCCTATGAACAGGCGGAGGCCGGGTTGCTGTTTTCATCGGGCATGTCGGCGATCGCGGTCACCGTCCTGGCCTATGCGCGTCCCGGCGACGTGATTGTGCATTCACAGCCCCTCTACGGTGGCACGGAGACGCTGGTGTCCCGCACGCTGGGTTCTTACGGCATGTCGGCGGTCGGATTTGCCAACGGCATCGACGAGACGGCGATCAGAGCGGCCCTGGATGAGGGCCGCGCCAAGGGCCGCGTTTCGGTCATCATGATCGAAACACCGTCGAACCCGCTCAATACGCTGGTCGACGTCGCGCTCGTGCGCCGGCTGGCCGATGAGGTGGGCGCAGCGCAGGGCCATAAGCCCCTCGTCGTATGCGACAACACCCTGCTCGGGCCGGTCTTCCAGCGTCCGCTTGCCCAGGGCGCCGATGTGTCCGTCTACTCCTTGACCAAGTACGTCGGCGGGCACTCCGATCTGATTGCCGGTGCAGCGCTGGGCAGCGAGGCCGTCCTTCGCCCCATCAAGATGCTGCGTGGCGCCATCGGCACGCAGCTCGACCCCCATTCCTGCTGGATGCTCGGCCGCTCCCTTGAAACGCTGTCGCTGCGTATGGAGCGCGCCAATACCAATGCGCAGGTCGTCGCCGAGTGGCTCGCCGCGCACCCCCACGTCGCCCGCGTGCATCACTTGGGGCTGCTGCCCCCCGGCTCACCTGAAGCTCGTGTGCATGCCGGGCAGAGCACGGGCGCTGGCTCAACGTTTTCGTTCGATGTGAAAGGGGGGCAAGCGGAGGCGTTCTCGGTGCTGAACCGGCTGCAGATCTTCAAGCTCGCGGTCAGTCTGGGCGGTACGGAGAGCCTAGCCAGCCATCCCGCCAGCACGACCCATTCGGGCGTGCCGGAGGAGGTGCGCGCCCGTATCGGGGTCTCGGCGGCGACTATTCGCGTCTCGATTGGCATCGAACACGCCGATGATCTCGTCGCCGATCTCACCCAGGCGTTGGCAGGGGAAGAGTGGGGAGGTCGGGCCTCATCACCATTCGTCGTCTAAAAATCTGGTCAGTTCAAGGAGTTAATGATTTTCTCATGAGAATTTTGCTTGACTTTTCGAGAAAGGTCCCTATGTTGGTGTTCACGGAGAAGGCTTCCCTTCGAGTTGGGCCTGCGCAGCGGCAACGTTCGTGGCTAGACGGATAGGGCGAAAGTCGAATGCTGGTTCAACCAGCATCTCCCGTTGGTTTCATGACCGGGCTCCGCGAAAGCGCAGTCCGGTTTGTCTTTTTCAGGGCTCCGTTGGCGTGTTGCGTCACGCCGCGGGTGGCCCCTTGAGCTCGATGCGATTGCCTTCCGGATCGTCGAAATACACCGAAGGACCGCTGCCTTCGGCGCCGTAGCGCGGCACGTCCTCACCGCAATCGATCCCATGGGCCGCCAAGTGCCGCCGGATCGCCACCACATCGAACGGATCGATGCGCAGGCACAGGTGATCCATGTTGCCGCCGGCACTGCCGGGGCTTTTGGCAATTTCACCCGGCTTCAGCGCGACGATGTCGATGAGGGAACGCCCGGCGCGCAGCTGGGTCAGTCCGATTTTCTCCTGGCGCTTTTCGACTGGGCAGCCGATCACCTCGGTATAGAAGGCCTCGAGGGCGGCGGGGTTCGCCGTCCGCAGCACCACATGGTCGATCGTGACGACGCTGAAGGGAGCAGTCATGGCGGCAGCACTCCGGATCGCTGACATTGCGCCGAGGCTGCCGCGAATTCGCCCTGGCGTCAATTTCTCTGGACTTGTATCCGGCAATGGCGTTCCCACCTGATCGAGCAAGCCTTTATAAAACCGACCGTGTCGATCTATGGCTGATCCGATTGGACTCCACCACTGGACCTTCTCAGCAGCGCGCGCCTGTATCTATCCGACCTCGTCACACCCACGATCCGATTGGGCGTGACGGGTCTCGCGCGCGCGGGCAAGACTGTCTTCATCACAGCCCTGGTCCGCAATCTGATCGTGGGCGGGCGCTTGCCGTTTTTCGCCGCGCACGCGCAAGGTCGTATCGTGCGGGCCTATTTGGAGCCGCAACCCGACGACGATGTGCCCAGGTTCGCCTATGAGGACCACCTGGCGGCTCTGGCGCGCGATCCTCCCGATTGGCCTGATAGCACGCGGCGCCTGTCACAACTGCGCCTCACCATCGAGCACCGGCCCCGCAATGCGCTCAAACGCAGTCTGGGCCTCGACAGGATCCATGTCGACATCGTCGATTATCCCGGCGAATGGTTGATCGATCTGCCGATGTTGGCGCAGAGTTACGCGGAGTGGTCGAACACAGCGTTGGCGCAGGCAGCCGATCGACGCCGTGCCGAGGCCGCAGCACCGTTCTTGGCGTTCCTGGCGGACGTGCGGCCCGATGCTCCCCAAGACGAATTGCTGGCGCAGAGGGGAGCTGCCCTCTTTACGTCCTATCTGCGGCGGGTTCGCAGCACCGATTGTGGGCCGATCACCGAGGGTCCGGGGCGTTTTCTCATGCCGAGCGAACTCGAAGGGTCGCCGCTGCTGACGTTCCTGCCTCTCCCGGTTTCCGCCGAGGCGACGGCTGCGCGCGGGACGTTCGCCCACATGATGGAACGTCGCTTCGATGCCTATAAATCACGCGTCGTGCAGCCCTTCTTCCGCGATCATTTTGCCCGCCTCGATCGGCAGATCGTGCTGGTCGATGCGCTGGCCGCGATTGACCGGGGTGCAGCAGCGGTCGCCGACCTCGAATCTTCCCTGGCGAGCATTCTGGCCTGCTTCAAGCCAGGGGCCTCTCCGTGGCTCGCCGCCATCATGCCCCGGCGGATCGATCGCATCCTGATTGCCGCCACCAAAGCCGACCACTTGCACCAATCGAGTCATGACCGCCTCGAGACGATTCTGACGGACCTCTCCACCGCCCCGCGCGACCGCGCGCGCAACGCTGGCGCGGACGTCAAAACCATCGCGCTTGCCGCACTGCGCTCGACGCGAGAAGCCCAGATCGACACGGGCGGCGAGCGCCTCTCGTGTATCGTCGGCACGCCGCTTCCAGGTGAGCGGATCGGTGATACCGTGTTCGATGGTCACCGCAGCACGGCGATTTTTCCGGGCGATCTGCCGGACAACGCCCAGGCCCTACGAGTGCTGGAGCGGGAGCCCGTGCACGACCCGGAAGTGCGTTTCTTGCGCTTCCGTCCGCACCGCATTCCGCCCGATGGGCCGACGGGAGACGCGGCGCCGTGGCCGCATGTGCGGCTCGATCGGGCCGTGGAATTTCTCATCGGAGATCATCTCGAATGATCCAGAGTGCGCCCAGTCGCAAACCGAGAGCATTTTCTCCTGACGATCCCGACCTCGAGATCATCAGCGACCCCATTCCGCATGCGACACGCGCCGACGATGAGGCCAACGCTTCGACTGCGGGAGCCAGCGAGCAGCGACGGCCCGGCCACGACGGTGTCGGGCGCAGCATTCGATGGGGCTCGATCCTGCTGGCGGCGGGAGGGGCGCTCGCCTCACTGGCGCTCACGCTCTCGTTCGTTCAGTTCGTGGCCATCGCATTCGAACGCAGTGATTGGATCGGGTGGATCGCCTTCGCACTGTTGATCACCTTCGGCGTCGCCCTCGTCATGATCCTCATGCGCGAGATCGTCGGCATATTTCGACTGCGACGCCTGGGGACGATCCGTGCTGATGCGGAGCGGGCTCTGTCGACCAGTGACCGCACATTGGAGCAAAACACCGTCGACCGGCTGACGGCACTTTTGCGCTCCCGCCCCGATTGTGTCTGGCGTCTCGAGCAGGTCGGCGAGCATGCGCGCGATGTGCACGATTCAGGCGACCTGCTGCGCTTGGTCGAACGCCACGTGCTGATGCCGCTCGACAGTGAGGCCCGCAGGGTGGTGGCCGGTGCTGCGCGCCGCACGGGCACCGTCTCGGCGATCAGTCCGTCGGCGCTGATCACGGTGAGCTGGGTTCTCATCGAGAACCTTCGCCTTTTGCGGACGCTGGGAGGTGTCTACGGCGGGCGTCCCGGATTCGTCGGAACTGTGCGACTGGCGCGCCTCGTCGCGGGGCACATCATTGCAACGGGCGGTCTTGCGCTCACGGACGATCTGGTCGGTCAATTCCTGGGCCAGGATCTGCTGCGGCGGTTGTCGCATCGTCTCGGCGAAGGCATATTCAATGCGGCGTTGACGGCCCGCATCGGTGCGGCGGCGATCGATGTGATCCGGCCATTGCCGTATCTGGAGGCGACGCCGATCAGGGCGCGCGATTTCATTGCGGAGATCGTCCGCAGGCGATCGACGGGTTCGCTGTCGGAAGCGGAGGGCGGGGCGTCGACCCTGCGTCGGCCCAGTGACACGGGGCGCTGAACCACAAACTGCGCCCCGATGACCGGAGCGCAGCGGTGCGACGCAAATTCGCAGTGATCAGTTCAGCGACTCTTTCAATTTCTTCGCGGGCGTGAATTTCGGCACCACGGACGCTGGGATCTTGATCGTGGCACCCGTCATCGGATTGCGGCCGTCGCGCGCCTTCCGGTTCGTAGTCTTGAAGGTGCCGAAGTCGGGAATACGCACGTCCGTGCCGCTCTTCATCGACGTCGCAATTTGGTCGATCATGGCTTCGACTGCGGCTTTCGCCTTGTCCTTGCTCAGCTCGCACTTGGTTGCGACGGCGTCGATCAAATCCTGCTTGCTCATCTGCTCGTCCCTTCGGAATGGCATTGGGTGGGAAAGTAGGCACGCGATCAAATGCGGCCGTGCTTTCTCGAACAACCGTTGGCGTACCAACAGTGGTGTGGCGACAACAACGACCAAAGCCGGCAGTCGTCAAGTGCAAAAAGGGTGGTAAAGACGCCTGAAACGCCCGAGTTTCGGGCATTTAGCCGCATCAGCGGCATCCATCACCGCATGTTTTCGAGCACGAAAAACCCCCGCTGCTGAGGCCAGCAGTCGGGGGTCATTGAGTTTTTCGACGATCGAGTGATCAGTGGGCTGTCGGACGCCCCGTGCTGCTGTCGATCACGACAGCGGCCGGTGTTGCCGGTTCAGTTTCCCACGCGATCGGATCAGGCAAGCGCACGAGTGCATGCTTGAGCACGTCATCCACACGCGCGACCGGGATAATGGTGAGCTTGGCTTTCACCTCTTCCGGGATTTCGGCGAGATCCTTGGTGTTCTCGTCGGGTATCAGCACGGTCGTGATGCCGGCCCGCAAGGCTGCGAGCAGCTTCTCCTTCAATCCACCGATCGGCAGCACGCGGCCCCGCAGTGTGATCTCACCGGTCATCGCGACGTCCTTGCGGACGGGAATGGCCGTCAGAACGGAGATGATGGCCGTCACCATGGCGACGCCTGCAGACGGTCCATCCTTCGGCGTGGCGCCCTCGGGCACGTGCACGTGAATGTCCTTCTTCTCGAACATCGATGCCGGGATGCCGAAGTCCACCGAGCGCGAACGCACATAGGCGTTCGCAGCCTGGATCGACTCTTTCATCACGTCGCGCAGGTTGCCTGTGACCGACATCTTGCCCTTGCCGGGCATCATCACGCCTTCGATCGTCAGCAGCTCGCCGCCGACTTCCGTCCAGGCGAGACCGGTGACCATGCCGATTTGATCTTCGAGTTCCACCTCGCCGTACCGATAGCGCGGCACGCCCAGGTATTCCTCGATCATTTCGGCCACGACGTGAACCGTCTTGCGCTTCTCCGTCAGGATGTCCTTGACCGCCTTGCGGGCGAGCTTGGAAATCTCACGCTCGAGCGAACGCACGCCAGCCTCCCGCGTGTAACGGCGGATGATCAGCTTGATCGCTTCGTCGTCGACGCTCCACTCACCCTCTTCCAGACCGTGATCTTGCCGCGTGCCGTTGATGAGATGGCGCTTGGCAATCTCGACTTTCTCGTCCTCGGTGTAGCCGGCGAGGCGGATGATCTCCATACGGTCCAGAAGGGCCGGCGGAATGTTGAGCGTGTTGGCCGTCGTCACGAACATGACGCTCGACAGATCGTAATCGACCTCGAGGTAGTGATCGTTGAACGTGTGGTTCTGTTCGGGATCGAGCACCTCAAGCAGCGCGGCCGCAGGATCGCCGCGGAAATCAGACCCCATCTTGTCGATTTCGTCGAGCAGGAAGAGGGGGTTTGCCTTCTTCGCCTTCTTCATCGACTGGATGATCTTGCCGGGCATCGAGCCGATGTAGGTCCGGCGATGACCACGAATTTCGGCTTCGTCCCGCACACCGCCGAGCGACATGCGCACGAACTCACGCCCCGTCGCCGTGGCGATCGATTTGCCGAGCGAGGTCTTGCCGACGCCGGGAGGACCCACGAGGCACAGAATTGGACCTTTGAGCTTGTTGGTGCGCGCCTGCACGGCGAGATATTCCAGAATGCGCTCCTTCACCTTCTCGAGGCCGTAGTGCTCTTTGTCGAGCACTTCCTGGGCTTCGTTCAGGTCCTTCTTGACCTTGCCTTTGACGCCCCAAGGGATCGACAACAGCCAGTCGAGATAGTTGCGCACCACCGTCGCCTCGGCCGACATCGGGCTCATTTGCTTGAGCTTTTTGAGCTCCGCGAGCGCCTTGTCCTTGGCTTCCTTGGTGAGCTTGGTGTTTTCGATCTTCTCTTCGAACTCGGCGATGTCGTCACGCTCGTCGTTGTCGCCGAGCTCCTTCTGGATCGCCTTCATCTGCTCGTTGAGATAGTATTCGCGCTGGGTTTTCTCCATCTGCCGCTTGACGCGGCTGCGGATCTTCTTCTCGACCTGCAGGACGGAGATTTCGCTCTCCATCAGGGTATAGACGCGCTCCAGCCGGTCCGAGATCTTGGTGATCTCGAGAATTTCCTGTTTGTCGGAAATCTTGATCGCCAGATGCGACGCAATCGTATCGGCCAGTTTCGAGTAATCCTCGATCTGACTGATGTTGCCCAGAACCTCCGGGCTGATCTTCTTGTTCAGCTTCACATAGTTCTCAAACTGCGACACCGTCGAGCGCGCCAGCGCTTCGATCTCGTCCTTCGATCCGGTCGCCTCGGTGATCCGCTCGACCTCGGCCTCGAAGTAATCCGGGTTATCCGTGTAACGGACGATCTTCGCGCGCGCAGTGCCCTCGACTAGCACCTTTACGGTGCCGTCGGGCAGCTTCAACAGCTGCAACACCGAGGCGAGCGTGCCGACCTGGAAAATCGCGTCCGTCGCCGGATCGTCGTCGCCCGCGTTCTTTTGCGCGGCAAGCAGGATCTGCTTGTCCGTGCGCATAACCTCCTCGAGCGCATTGATCGATTTTTCCCGCCCGACGAACAGCGGCACGATCATGTAGGGGAATACGACGATGTCGCGGAGCGGCAGAACAGGAAACTGCTCCTTGCCGCCGGACTTGTCTTTCGTCGCCTTGGTATCTTCGCTCATGGAGATGCCCAATCCTCGTGACGGCTGCAACTGGCGAACTGCCTCGATCGCAGCCTTTGTTGATCGTCGCAGGCCCTTTTGCCGAACCCGGCATCCTGGCGCTTGCTGCAGCCGCCAAGATTCCGATCGAGGCCCTCCGACCAGGTTCCAGAGCGATCGGCTTCGAGCAACGCGACGACGGACGCGAAACCCGGAACCTGCACCACTCACTTCCCGCGTAAACACATGGGAATGCCCGGCGCGCAAACAAGTCCGTAGTCTACGGCGTCACGGCGCCTGCGCCCGCCGGACCACGATGCGGGACCGGCGCGCCGACGCCACTTCAAGACGCCGACGAACCCTTTTCCTCGGCCCGGTCGGAGTAGATCCGCAACGGCCGCGCGGCACCGTCGACGACTTCGGGCCCGATCACGACTTCCTCGACGCCCTTGAGCGTCGGCAAGTCGAACATCGTCTCGAGCAGGATGGCTTCCATGATCGAGCG
>JANOHP010000129.1:0-1771 GCA_031406575.1 Hyphomicrobiales bacterium | reverse complement strand
TTCAAAAGGACCCTCGCCGTGCTGTTGACGGTTATGGTGGTGGGTGGCTCCACTGCATTTGCCGTCGACACGCAGGTTTCTGAAGATGCTCCGGATCTGACGGCGGTGCGTGCCAAGATCAAGGCCAAGGATTTCGCCAATGCCATCGTCGATTTGAGGAAAATGGCCGCAACCACGGACCACGCCGATGTCTACAATCTTCTCGGTTTCAGCATGAGAAAATCCGGGGACATGAAGGGAGCCGCCTTGTACTATGCCAAAGCGCTCGACTTCGATCCCGAGCACAAGGGGGCCTTGGAGTATCAAGGCGAAATGTTCGTTCAATTGGGTCGGATGGACAGGGCAAAGGTCAACTTGGTCAAGCTGGTGAAGCTGTGCCCCACGGGGTGCGAGGAGCGCGAAGACTTGGAAAAAGCCATCGCCGACGCGGAAAACTCGCTGAAACCCGCCAGCAAATGAGACATTTCCGAGAACTGTCACACGTCGCATCGAGACTCGTCTGCCTCGCGATCGTATCTTGCGTTGCGATCTCCTCGGCATCTGCCGAAACCTTCAAGTTCGTCGCTCTGGGCGACATGCCTTACGGTGATGCACCCAAAACCTTGTCGCAAGTGCGCGCACTGGTTGGCGCGGTCAACGCGCGCAAACCTGCGTTTACGCTTCATATCGGCGATTTCAAATCCGGTTCGACCCCCTGCTCGGACGCCGCCTTCAAAGCCCAGCTCGACACCATGAATGCGTTCGAGCAGCCGCTCGTTTATACGCCCGGTGACAACGAGTGGACGGACTGCCACCGCAAGGACGCCGGCAATTTCGATCCCCTCGAGCGGTTGGTGAAGCTGCGGTCGATGTTCTTCACGGGTCCCCAAAGTCTCGGAGCGACGCGCATTCCGCTCGAGCGGCAGGCTGATCTTGCGCCGGAATTCAAGACGTTCGTCGAGAACGCGCGGTTCTCGCGGTCCGGCGTTCACGTCCTGACGGTGCACGTCGTGGGCTCCAACAATGGCCTCGAAGCGCGCGACCGACGTGCCGCGAACGAGTTCTTCGATCGCGATCAAGCGAACGTGGCGTGGTTGCGCAGCAGTTTCGCAAAGGCCGCAAAGGAGAACGCGAAAGCCATCGTCATTGCCATGCAGGCCGATATGTTCGAATTCGACTTCGGAAATTTCGGCAAGGACGAGCACTTGACGCACTCGGGGTACGCCAACATGGCAGACGCGCTCGTGCAGGAAACCCGGGCCTTCGGCCGTCCCGTACTCCTCATTCACGGCGACACGCACAATTTCCGCGTCACCACACCATTCCGCAAACGCGCACCCTCGATGCTGGCACTGCAGGTTTTCGGCGCCGACCAGATGCACGCCGTCGAAATCACGGTCGATACCGACGACGCGGCCGTTTTCGCCTTCCGCCCGATTTGGAACAAGGCGGACTGAAGGGGCAAAACGTCCAGCATCTGTCCTCACCGGCCAACCTTCCCACCGATTATCACACGCCTTGACACGCCCCCCTCCACCGGGAAAGCTCGACGAAACCGGGGAGGACCAATCATGATCAGTCGTCGTGCTGTCATTGGACTTGGTGCAACTGCCGCGGCTTCGCTTCTCACACGACCCGCAGGGGCGCAGACGTATCCTGATCGCCCCGTCAATTTGATCGTACCGGCAAACGCGGGAGGATCGACGGACGTGGGCGCGCGCATTCTCACGGCCATCGTCGAAAAGCCGTTTGGCCAGCCCATCGTCGTCGTCAATAAAGTCGGTGCCGGGGG
>JANOHP010000125.1:0-7866 GCA_031406575.1 Hyphomicrobiales bacterium | reverse complement strand
GTACGATGGCTACTCCGGATAACAGCCTCCATCCTGGGTCGGCGCCGCAGGCAGGGTTCGCACCTGGAAGATCCCGGGGCATGCCTACGATGCCATGTTGCCCCCCCCCCCACGTGCGAGATGGGGAGCTGTTCGTGGGGTATGCGGTCTCGGCGCTGCTCTAAGTGGTGCCTGTCGAAGCCCAGAATTTCGCAGGCAAAGTCGTTAACCCCGTTAGGTCACTCGCCCACGACGCCCGAAATACGGGAAATTTTCGGCGCCTAACGTATCTGCGGACCCGGTAGGAGCCCCGCGCGGCGCCTCGACGACTCGCGACTGTCTCCTTGCACTCGAGGGACTGACCAACATGCGCTTACCCGCCGAGGGTATTTGACGAGATGGCAGGTTAAGGCGAATATACTCTCTGCCATGTTTGCTGTTTGACGCGCTTGACCCACAACGGCCCCTAGCGGTGGTGGGCCTTGGGCCTGTGCGAGCAGTCGACGATTTTGCCGGGCGCTGGCTTTAGGGACTTCCGCGGAACACACCGTCCTTGAAGAAGATGCGGTAGGGCGTGGTGCCCCACGCGCCGCCGTCGAAGGCGCGCCATTTGCCGTTCGCGCAGAGCGTGCCGCCGGCCGCAGGGGAGGCCTCGAACTCGATCAGGCTCGGGTAGACGGCCGGGTCCGTTCCGCTCTCGACCGCCATGAACGTCGTGATGCATTTGCCCTTGGTAATCACGGGATCGTATCCCTTGATCATGATCCCGCCGCCGCCGGTCGAGGGAAACGTACTCTTGAGGGCCGGCCAGCTCTCGAAATCGTTGCCTTGTGCGGATGCCGAGGCGCCAGGGGCGACGAGCAGGAGTGACGCGACGACTTTCAAAGGGATGCGCATGGATGTCTCCCGACTTGAGTCAGGAGATACGAACGAGACGACCCCCGGTTTCGCCTGCTCAAAAAGAGTTTCGGGGAACCTCGATCGTGCCTTTCCAAGGCCTTGGCGAACCGCCATGATCGGACCTCTGCGGGAGGCGCCAGGGGGCATGTTGTCGAAGCCGAGCGAGCTCGAACGGTTGATGGCTGCGGTCGCCGCAGGCGAGCAGGAGGCGTTCGCCGCGCTCTATCGGGCGACCTCCGCGAAACTCTATGGCGTCGCGCTCCGTATCTTACGGCGTCGGGACCTTGCCGATGAGGTAATACAAGAGGTCTACGTGCGCATCTGGAACAGCGCGGCCGCGTTCGATCCGGCTCGTGCGTCGCCCATCACATGGATGGTGACGATCGCGCGCAACCGGGCGCTGGACGAGGTGCGCCGCGTGGCACCGCTGCCGATCGAGGAGGCGCCTGAAGCACTGCATGTCGCCGACGATGCCATGTCGGCGTCCGAGCGTGTCGAGATTGCAAGCGATCTCGAGCGGCTGCGCACGTGCCTCGACGGCCTCGAACCGGAGCGGCGCGACATCGTGCGATTGGCCTATCTCGACGGGCTCTCGCGGAAAGAGCTCAGTTTGCGGTTCGGCCATCCTCCCGGCACCATCAAGACCTGGCTGCACCGGAGCCTGAAGCAACTGAAAGCGTGTCTGACGTCATGACTGCGCGGGACGACATCGACAACCTGGCGGGAGAGTACGTGCTCGGCACGCTCGACGCTGGCGAACGCACGACGGTCGCTGCGCGCCGCCTCAGGGAGCCGGACCTCGATGCCGCGATACAGGACTGGGAACGTCGTCTCGCGCCGCTCGATGCCGCGACCGCGCCGCAGCCTCCGCCACCGGATCTTTTCGCGAAGATCGAGCTCCGCATCGCAGCGGGAGGCGCCGAAAGCGTGACGGAGCTTGCGGCGGTGCGCCGGCAGCTGAGGCGATGGCGCAGCGTCGGCATTGGAGCTTCGGCCGTCGCGTCCGCGCTACTCGTCACGATCGGGGTGCGGGAGCTAGCGTGGAAGCCGGTGCCACAGACCTACGTCGCGGTATTCGCCAAGGACGACGTGCTGCCGGCGTTCTACATGACGTTCGATCTCGGACGCCGCGAGTTGACGATCCGTCCGATCGATGCGCAGCGCCAGCCGGGCAAGACCTATCAGCTCTGGATCGCGTCGGACAAGTTGGGCCCTGCACCGCAATCTCTCGGCCTCATGGACGAGACGCTCGCACCGACGACGAAGGTGCTTTCGCAGTACGACCAGGGCCTCCTGCAGCGCGCGACGTTCGGCGTGAGCCTCGAGCCAGCCGGCGGCTCGCCGACCGGGCAGCCGACCAGTCCCGCGCTTCACGCAAGGCTGCTGCCGGTCGCGAAGTAAGATTCTTTTCACGCGCTGAAACCCTCCCCGAGGCCGATCCGTAGCTTCGCCAGCTCAGAGACATGAGCTGATCAGGAGCATGGAGATGATAATGAGCACTCGTAACGTCGCTTCCAAAGCCGCAACCGCCTTCGCTGCCGTCCTGTTGGCCGCAACGGTCGCTCACACCGCGTCCGCCGCGACGGTCGCGGGCCTCGTCGACGGAAAGTCGATCGTGTGGATCGACAGCGACACGCAAAAAGTGACGGGAATGGTTGCGCTCGAAGGCGGCGCTTCCCTCGTCGGCTTTGACGTCAGGCCGTCGGACGGCAAGCTCTACGGCGTGACGCCCGACGGCGCGATCGTCGTGGTCGATGCGAAGACCGGCAAGTGGGAGAAGAAGAGTCAGCTCAGCGAGAAGCTGCCGGCCGGCGAGACCATCGCCGTCGACTTCAATCCTGTCGCTGATCGCCTGCGCATTATCGCCTCGAACGGCATGAGCCTGCGCGTCAACGTCGAGGATGGCAAGGCGACGGTCGACGGCTCGCTCAGGTTCGCGGACACCGATCCAAACAAGGGCAAGTCGCTGAAGGTGACGGCAGTCGCCTACACGAACAGCTTCGCGGGGACCAAGGAAACCACACTCTACGACATCGATGCCGCGAGCGGCATGCTCCTGAAGCAGGCACCGCCGAACGACGGTATCGTCTCTGGGGTGGGCAAGCTCGGTGCCGCAACCGATGGTCCTGTCGCCTTCGACATCTGGTCGGACGGCAAGGGTACCAACGTCGGCTGGCTGCTCGCCGGCGGCAATCTCCATACTGTCGAACTCGCCACGGGCGTGGCGAAATTGGTCGGCGCGATCGTCGGACTCAAGGGCAAGGTGACCGACATCGCCATTTTGCCGGCGATGTGAGAACTCGCAGACGAGGTATTCCTCGCTTGGCGCCACGGTGTCTGGCAACTGGAGGTCGTTGAGCAAAAAGGCAGATTGTGCGGAGCAGCCGCTGTTGCACCGCACAAGTCTGCATAGCCCAGACAGGTGATCACTGTTCAGTGCAATTAATTGCATTACTTCGCGGCGGCTCCGGACCTACGTGTCGACCAATCCGCGAACGCGCACAGCGGGCGTACGCTGGCTTCTGCGAACACCCGGGAGGCCTCGCGGCCAGCGCAGTCCAGGCTGCGGGTGATGACTCGAACCTCAAGCTGCCGATCGCATTCGGCAGAAGCAGGAAGACGTAATCGGTACGTCGGCCCACGCGGCGGCAATATCCAGGCGCTGCTTGATAATTCGGGCCTCGTCACGTTTGCCGAGCCGAATCAGACATTCATGAAAGCCATGCAAGCTCCAGACGTTCTCCGGATGCTGACAGGCGCGTGCAAGGGTGCCGTCAAGGCCGAGATCGGCGCGGTAGACCGCCTCGGCTTCCTCCACAAGCCCCTGCTCCAGCAAGAGCGCACCCAGCGCATGGCGTGTCGGCTGCATCCACGCCCAAGGCTCGTCATACGGTAGGTTGTCATCGAGCTCGACCGACTTGCGCAGGTGGGCAAAGGCAGCATCGACATGACCTTTGCGGTATTCGATCTCGCCTTTCATCATCTCCACTGCAACCGCCAGGATGTCCAGACAGGTGTTATTGAAGACGTATCGTGAGGCTGGCACCTTAGCGCGAGCTGCCTCGAAGTGCAGAGCCTCGTCCTCCGCAGCTGCCACATTGCCGCTCGCCGCGTGAGCGACAGCCTTGGCATAGCGGATCATCGCTGTCGTGACGCAGAACAGCTCGCGGTCCACAGGCACGGCCGTCGCGATAATCTCCCTCCAGCGGCCGAAGCGGATTAACACGTGCAGCTTCATGGACACGAAGCCCTCGAGCCAATCGGCCATGGGCGGCGATTCGATGCGCAGTAACGCTTCGGGAAGCGACGCTATCATCTCGTCAGCTGCCTCGAGCGCTGGCTGCAGCTGGCCAAGCAGCATGGCGCCGTAAAGCTTGAAGTGAAAGTCGTGACAGCGGTAGAGCGAATAAAAGTTGCTAGCCCCTTCCCGCGCGAGATACTTGCGGTCGGCCACGATAGCCCGGCTGTTTTCATCGACCACGTTCTTGTAGAGGCCGCACAGCACGTCGATGTGGGTCCCCATGTGGATCAGGTGGCCGGCATCGGGAACGAGGTCGCGCAGCGCGTCGGCTGCCTTCAACGCTTTCTCCGGTGTAGGCGACATCTCCATCAGGTGAACGAACATGTGGAGCAGGCCTGGGTGCTGCATGCCGCGCCGTTGCGCCATCGCCCGCTCTAGAACATCGATCGCCTCTAGCGTATCAGCTCCCACCGCCGGGTTGCCCGTTTTGATATCCCAAAGCTGCCAAGGTGTTCGGTTCATGATCGCCTCGGCGAAGAGCGTCGCTATGTCGAGATCGTCCGGGTGCTCGCGGTACACCTCGCGCATCGCGGTAGCATAATGATCGTTCCAGATCGGAGTGACCTGGTCGGGATCGTTGATTGGGTAGCGCTGCGCCAAGGGCCGGATCAGAGCCTGCTCGACGGGGCTAGCGGCATCGACAAGATCGAGTGCCCGCCGAGCCGCCGTATGGGCTGTCTCCAGCGACCGCTCGAGGTCGATCGGGTCGAACGCCTTCCATTGCTTGTTGTAGTTCGGGCCCGCGGCGTAGGAGATGCCCCAACAGGCCATGGCGCAGGAAGGGTCATGCTCTGCAGCTTTGCGAAAGCAACGTACAGCTTCCTCATGGTTATAGCCGTAGCACCAGATCAAGCCGCGATCGAACCATGCTTGAGTCTCCACTGATTTGGTCGTGACTGGCCTGCTGTATTGTCCAAGGTCGTAATAGGCCGCCATCGAAACCTCCGTGACTGACACAAGATCCAAACAGACATCGCAGTTGGCACCGCAGCGCCGCGTGTCCCGAATTCAGTGCTGCCCCATCAGGTTGAATGCGAGTGACAGTGTCCCCACCAACACGAGACTTGTGGCCCACGTCGCATCCAGGTTGAACCAACTCCGCGACACGAACGCGATGCCCAAGTAGCAGTAGACAAGCCACGCGAGGAATCCGCCGGCCGCAATCATGGCTACAGAGTGGACCACGGACACGAGGATGGCCATGGCGAAATTGGCGCCGATAAGGGCGGTTGCCGCATCGTGCCCGCTGTCCATGCCGGAGGCCCGGCACAGCCCGAGATAGACCGGCACGAGCATCAATCCTGCACCATGAGCGATGGCTACTGCGAAAGACCAGAGCCCAAGTCGCGTCGGGGCGATCCGTGCCAGTGATCGCGGATGGCGTCGGTTGACGAGCCGGAAGATGCCGAAGCCAACCACTAGAAGGCTCGCGCCGATCTGGATTTCTCGTTGCCAAAAGACCAGCGTAATCAGTAGGGAGAAGGGTAACATCACCACCAGCATCGCCAGGAGATGACCGATCGTCAGCGGCCAGAGCGCTGCCAGGAGCGAGCGTAGGCTTTTCTCCATCAGCCCGGCTGAGACAGCGAGCGGCCAGCCCATACCTGGGTTGACGCCGTGATAAAGGCCGCTTCCGATGACGGCCATCCAAAGCCCGACCGCCGTCAAATCAGCACTGAACACGATCAGGCCGATGGATAACAGAACGAGTCGGTCGAGCAGTCGCCGCCCTCGAGCCGGATCTGATGCGCCCGGTATCCGTCGGGGAAGGTCACCCAATAGTCCTTGGCCAACTCGAGGCCGCCGCTGGGGTTGGCATTGGCCATGACCTCGGCGCCCGGCACCCCGGCAGGGTAGAATTGGTCGTCCCACGTCGAGTAGAGCGAATTGGTCCAGTAGACCCGCTTACCGTCGCGGCTGATCTCCAGCATCTGGGGGCCACCCGCATAGGCGTTGCCATTGGGGTGAGGCGTGCGGCGGGCGATGCCGCCCACGTGAACCGAACCGGTAAGTTTCGGTTTCCTCGGCTCGGTAACGTCGTACTGACGCATCTCGCCAGTTCCCCAACAGGCGACGTACAGAAATTTGTCATCGAGGGAGAGATCGATGTCGGTCACCAGGGGCGGTACGGCTCCGAACCCCTGTAGGAGGGGAGGCAGCTGATCTTTGGATGCGGGTTCCGGAGGGATTGTCGCGGTCTTCTCAATGTGGAACTTGCCGCCTTCGCGCCACCAGGTCCAGACCGAGCCTTCGAGGTTGGTGGTATCGACCACCACCCCCAGGAACCCGTATTCGCGAACGGGATCGTGTGCGGGCCGCACTTCGAGCCCCATCTGGTGGTTGGCACCGAGATCGATCGTCTGGACGTTGCGCCGGGCCCTGAGATCCCAGAAGTGGATGTGATGGCCATACTTGTTGGCGAGCAGATCCTCCGCCACGATCCCGTTCTCGAACTGTGGCGGCAGCGCCCACTCGCTCGACACCATGTAGTCGCGTGGCAGGTTCCACCAGAAGTCATAATGCTTATTCTGAGGTCCGCGGTCGATCTCCCAGCGGCCGAGGATATCAAAGGTCTCACAGTCCATGATGAAAACACCGGGAGGCCCATCGGTGCCGTCCTTGCCTCCACCGCCAAGCGTGCTGACGTAGATGCCTTCCGGCCCGCAATGGACCGTATGCGGCCGCGAGTAGCCGGTCTTTTTGAACAGCTCCTCCGGCTCGATGATCTTGTGAATCTTCGCCTCGGTCGGATGCGGCTTGGTATCCACCACGTAGATGCGAGAGGAGCGGATGCCGGGAATGATCAGGTAGCGGCGCTCGAGGAACGCGTGGCCGGTGAGCGGCGATAAGGACGACGAGCAGGCGTTCCAACCGAAATGGTGGAACTCGTCGCCCTTGTAGGGCATCACCACCGTGTGGACGATCCGGCTATAATTCGGCGAACCGGGCTTCACGTCGATCACCGCGAGCGCGTCGGGTTTCGAGTGATCCGGACTGAGGAGCAAGGTGTACGCGAAGTCTTCCGGCGGCGCTTCCATGGCAAGCTTTGGCGATGCGTGGAAGGTTGGATCAGGCCTCATCGACATCGGAGTGCCTATCTGTTTGGCCGAGGCGTGCTGCCAAGGCTGGGTGGCATGCAAATTCAACCGATTGGTGAACAGAGCTGGCGGCCATGGACGCAAGCATCACTGTGCCTACGGGCGGGAGCGGATTGGAGGCACTCTCAGCTGACGACGCTACGGGCCGTTTGTCACCAATGCTGGCATGCTACGCCGGCAATACGTGGTTGAATAGCTATCAAATTCGATCTGCAATCTGTGTGGGGCCAAGGCTGTGCAGGACTCAGGCGAGACGTTCCGGTGCTGCTGCCGCTGGCCAGTACAATGGCTTGCCGTATGGCCAGCGGGGGAGGTGCCCCCGTGCGCTCGTCGAGCCCAGAGAGTTGATCGCTGTTCAGTGCAATTAACTGCATATCATCGTCCGTCAGCCGTATGTTCGAACTTCAAAGGGGCGACTGCTCGGCTGAGGGCTTGACCGTGAGGGAGCGCAACTGCCAACCTTTCCTCGTGGATTACGTGGCGAAAGTCATTGTCACGACCCGCAATCGTCCAATGCCCAATTCGGTGCTCCCGTGCTCGACAGCGGAGCCTATTCGGGCGTGATGAGCTCTGACAACACGATCTCGA
>JANOHP010000119.1:0-3244 GCA_031406575.1 Hyphomicrobiales bacterium | reverse complement strand
GCCGATCTTGAGGCCCTTGATACGGGCGATCTTGTCGTTGGTCGACATGCCGTCCTGGATGCCCGTCTGCTTGATGGCGGCGTTAGACAGAACCAACGACATGGGCAGGATGGTATAGCCGGCGGAAATCGCGATGATGCTGCCGCCACGCGAGGTCGCCTGCACGACGAGTTGCAACCCCAGAGGCGCAATATCGACACTGCCGCCCATGACGGCCGCCGCCTGGCGCGGCCCCGTGGTCACGTCGACGGTGTCGAGCTCTAGGCCCTCCTGCTTGAAGAAACCCGCTCCTTCGGCAACGTAATGCACGATGAAGAAGAGCCCGGACGCCCCGATGGCGACCTTCAGCTTTTCCTGGGCACGAGTCTCGGAGCTATTGATAGCCAGCACCAGCGCAATTACTCCGACCAGGAAACATCTCGCTGACACTCCCATCACGTCCCTTCTGCCCCCTTCGGGCGCTGTCTGGTCGAGCTGCGGGCCCAGTTTTTTATCGATCAACTCTGCGGCATCCATCGTCATTCACCAACTCCAGGACAAACGAGCGCGGATCGCCCGTTGCTTGCAGGGAGAATAACCTCGCCCAGAGCGGCGGGGATTACTTTTGTTTCATTTCCGCGTCGACCTGCTGCCCGATTGCCGGCGCCACGGCTTCCAAGTACGGCAGCACGAACCTCTCCTTCTCGGTCAGGTTCATCAGGTCAACGGTGCGGCTGAAGTGCTCCGGCGTCAGCGTGACCGCTGTCGGCACACCGAAGGCATGGGCGTCGAATTCGGCGCTGTAGTCGGCGTCGGACATGTTTCTGAACCAGACGCGCGCCACGCGTTTGGCTTCTGCGGGGTTTTCGCGGATCAGCTTCTGCGCCTTGGCGAGTGCCCGCAAGCCTTTAAGAAGGACATCGGGCTTGGTTTCCAGCGTCTGGCGGCTGGTCGCGATGATCTGATAGGGCGCGCCTCTGAATTCAGCGAGCTCGCCCGTCATGGGATCGGCCAGCATCATGGCCAGACCGCGATTAATAGCGCTGGTGGTGAAGGGCGAGCCGAAGGCGAAGCCATCGACGACGCCGGCTTCGAAGGCGCCCAGCTGCGGCGCGCCGGAGCCCACGGGCTGTAGCGACAGATCCTTGTCTGGATCGATGCCCCGAACAACGAGGATGGTTCGCATGAAGAGGTCGGTGCTAGCGCCGGGTGCGCTGATGGCGATCTTCAGGCCTTTGGGGCGCTTGATACGCTCGTCGACAGGCATGGCGGCGGTAATGCCAGCCTTGGTCGCGGCGGCCGTCCCGAGTACGAGCTGGATGGGATAGGCGTCATATCCGGTGGCGATTGCGACGAGCCCGCCGCCCTTGGCCGCCGATTTGATGACGTGCGGGAAGCTGAATTGGCCGATCTCCCCCGTGCCGCCCATGACCGCGGCGGCCTGGCGCGTGCCGGAGTTGGTGTCGACCACATCCGGATCCAACCCCTCGGCCTTATATAATCCCGCTTCGATGGCGACGTGCTGCTGCAGATAAAACCACGCTGAAAATCCCGCGACCACGATTGAGAACTTCTGCCGCTGCTGCGCAGATGCGCTGCTGCTTGCGAGCACAAGCAGAACGAGGCCGATCGCCCATGTGACCTGCTGCACGCGATATCGGGTCGTCATAGGTGCCTCCCGTCGCTTTTTATACGCACCGCGCTCAAGGTTGCCAATATGGCCTGCGGTGAGCGGCGATGGGAAGGTCAATCTGGCGCCTCCCGCCCAGGAGGTCATCAGTTCATTCGCCATTACGGCCGGAGAGGCTGCACGGTCCCCGTTCCCGCGATGCTCAGGGTCGTCGTCATGACCACGGCTGGCAGCGGTCCAGCCGCTGTTGCACGGTCGCTGGGCGTTTCACGGATGTCGGTCTACAGGATCTTGCGCGAGACGGCAGCAACGAACCGTTGATGGCAATTGCTGCGATTCACTCAAAGGCTTTGGCATCACGGCGGCCCACGGACACACGATCCACGTCAAGGATCGCACGTGTCATGCCTCGCGGCGCTCGAACATGCGGATTTTCCGCGCGATCCCGACTGCCCAGGCTTCCTGCATTCGTTCCTCGCGGTTCATCAACTGCTCGTAGGTTTTCCGGTGCATACCTTTCGGCTTGGGTGGGAACAGATCGTCGAGACCGCCCTTGCCTCCGAGGAGCTCGCGGATTTTCAGCGCGCGAGTGGCCGCCCTGGCGAATGGTGGTTCGTATTGCGTGTCGTATTTCAAGTTCTGGCAGCGCCGGCACCGGAATTGCGCTCCGCCATAGAGAATGCGGCAGCGTGAATGGCAGGACAGGCACTGGAACCATTGCCGTCGGCCACCGAAATTCGAGACCGTCTCGACGACAGGAATGAAGTCGGCTATGTCGCGCCACTCTTCGCCACGTGAACGCTGCCGATAATTCAGTCGGATGCCGCCCGGCACTCGCGCAACGCCGATTGAACCGGTCTGTTCGCCGCGGACTGACCACGTGATCGTCGACGAGTGGCCCATCTGCAGCATATTCTTGCGGCGTAGCCACGCGATATCGATCGATTTGTATTCATGGCATTTGTCGACCATGAACCCGTGGCTGGCCTGTCGTCCTGAACCGCGCCCGCCCATTTTTTTCCGGCCCCGATTTTCCCGAAATCAATTGGCAAGTTGCCCTCGAATTCAAAACCCGACTTCGTCCAGCCGCTTTTTGCGAGACGAAGCCAAAGCTCAGTCGTGTTCGACGATCCCCTTTTGGTCGAGTTCGACGGATTGCGGTGATGCCTCAAGCGTCTTCAATCGCCACGCCTGCGCCTCGCGCAAGGCCTTCAGCGCCTTGTAGAGCTGGTTGTCTAGGGTGGTTTGATGGCGGGCCAGCAGTTCCAATGTATCGCCGGGCAGTATCTTGCGCTTGGCCCGAACCTGTTCTGCCAGCGCCTGGATGTGGGGCCTGGCCTCGGCGTCCCTGATTTGCAGACGACACCACAGCATCAGCTCGACGATGTCACCGGACAAACCATCCTTGTGACCCTCGGCGAAGGCGGCCGGCACTTCCTGATCCTCCTCGGCGTCCGATTTGAGCTGAGCGAACACGAGGGGCGCGCGCTGCTCTAGCGAGCTGATGTCGAACTCTTCCAGACTGTCGATTTCCGCGAGGGCGTTACGGCTCCATGCCTTGGTGTCTGCATCGAAGGGAGCCAGGTCATTCTGCTCGACCTCCGAGCCGTAACTGCGCCCGAGCTCAGACGAGAC
>JANOHP010000092.1:0-13952 GCA_031406575.1 Hyphomicrobiales bacterium | reverse complement strand
CCTTGAACCATGGCACGCGCTTCGATCGCGCCCACGATCCCCGAACCTCCCCCACACGGCAGCGTCGAGCGACACGCCCTCGGCCCTGGACACGCAGGGGAGTGATGCGGAGTATGCGTGAGGTCGAGCAAGCGGGGATAAGTTTTTTTCCTGGTGTCGCGGAATTTTTCGCGCGCCCTGTGCGCGCAAAAAATAGTCTTTGCACGGTGCAGGATCAAATGCGTCGGAAAACCAGAAACCAGAACGTGGACGGTGGTCGTCAAAACTCGAATCGCGCAGGTTCAGGCGTTGGGCGCCGTGGCTGCGATCGAGGGGATGGCGCGCATGCGGCGCGCCCAGGCTGCGAGAGTCGGGCGGCTCGGCTCCAACTCGGCCATGCGGCCGAACGCGGCGAAGTCGAGGGCGGCGATCAACAACAGATGCGTCATCGTGAGCGGGCCACTCATGATCGGATGTGCGACCTCGCTGTCCCAGGTGTCGGCCAGGCGCAGGCAGCGGTCGTGCTCGTGCCGCAGGATGGTCGGAGAGCGTTCGTGTTCCGGACGGCGCATCTCGCGCACCCACACGCAGATGCCGTCGAGCATGCTGCGCGCGGTGGACTCGAGGCGGCCGTACTCCCAATTGTGCGCTGCAAAGTCCAAGGTCAGGTGCGGGCCATCGCCCAAGCCGTCAAGATAGCGCGCGATGAGCTGACTGTCCTCGAAGCGCGCACCATCGTCGCGCACGAGGTAGGGCACGCGGCCGGACGGGTTGATGCGGTAATAGGGACTGTCGGTCTGCCGCGTTTGCGCTTCGATGATCTCGACCCGATCGCCCAAGCCCATTTCGGCGACGACAATGCGGGCAACGCGTCCATAGGGCGAGGTCGGTGTGATGTAGAGTTTCATGGCCGGGTCCTGCATCGCGAAGCGTCGGTCCACTCTTGTAGCAGGCGCCGACTTTCGAGTATCACTCGAGACCATGCGAACTACCGATATCGATATGTTGATTGTGCCCGACTGGCGGAATGCCGGGGCGAACCATTGGCAATCGCGCTGGCAACGCCACTTCAAGACGGCGCAGCGCATCGAACAAGCGGATTGGCAGACGCCGCAGTGCGGCGATTGGGTGGAGCGCATCGTGACGGCCGTCGAGATGGCTGGGCGGCCGGCTGTTCTGGTGGGGCATGGCTACGGCGTCATCGCCATCGTTCATGCGGCGGCGCGCTTCACATGGCAGCCTGCAGGCGCCTTCCTGATCGCGCCTGCGGATGTCGAGGGGCGAGACGACTGGCCGGCGCGCGAGGGCGCCTTCACGCCCGTGCCGATGCAACCTCTACCATTCCCGGCGAAGCTCATCGGCAGCTCGACCGATCCGTGCTGCAGCGTCGAGAGCACGCAGGCGATGGGGCGCGCGTGGGGCGCCGATACATCGATCATCGCGGATGCCGGCCACATCGACGAGGCGTCTGGCCACGGCGCTTGGCCCGAAGGACTATTGTCCTTCGGTATGTTTCTCAAGCGGTTGGGGTAGGTCCGGTAGCTTTTATGTGCTGGCTTCGATGTCGGCCACGGCTTTGGCCAGGAATTCGTCCATGGCTTTGCGGATTTCGGCAGCCGGCACGGTCATTCCCTTGTCGCTCAAGTCCTTGGCCACCTTCTGGAGAACGTCGTCGTCGCCCTTCTGGGCGAGGTCCGCCTTGCGGACGGCTTTGACGTAGTCGTCCAGGTCAGTGCCGGACAGCCCCAATTTGGCGCCGGCCCACTCCGCCAACATTTTGTTGCGGCGGGATTCGGCCTTGAATTTCAAGTCCGCATCGTGGGCGAACTTCTTCTCGAACCCGGATTTGCGCTCGTCGAAGGTTGTCATTCGGTTCTCCGTGGGTGCATGCTCAGAGGCATATTGGCAACATATGTTGCTGGATTACGCCAATTATTGGCCAAGATCGAAGGTATCGCGTTCGGGCGGCCCAAATCAACCGCGTTCCAACAATGTTCGATCCGGGGGCGGGACAGCCATAGTGTGTAGATTGTTAAAGGGTGGGGGTTGGGCTAGTGTCCGGACCAAGAAATATCCCACTCCGACCGGTTCGGCGCCACCATGTCCCCGGACAGGACATGAGATATCAAAGGCCGGTCACTCGCCGTGGCGCAAGTCACGCAACGACCCGACACAGAAGACTTCGATACGAGGATCGAGCGAGATGAACAAGCGGCGTCGCGTTTACGAGGGTAAGGCGAAGGTGCTTTACGAGGGCCCCGAGCCGGGCACTCTCATCCAACATTTCAAAGACGATGCGACGGCTTTCAACAACAAGAAGCACGCCATCATCGATGGCAAGGGCGTGCTCAACAATCGCATCTCCGAATACATCTTCCTGCGCTTGGGCGATATCGGCGTCCCCACGCACTTCATCAAACGCCTCAGCATGCGCGAGCAGTTGATCCGCGAAGTCGAGATCATTCCCCTCGAGGTCGTGGTGCGCAATGTGGCGGCGGGATCACTGGCCACGCGCCTGGGCCTCGACGAGGGCACGCAACTGCCGCGCTCGATCGTGGAGTTCTACTACAAGAGCGACAAGCTGAACGATCCGCTCGTCTCCGAGGAACACATCACGGCTTTCGGCTGGGCCACGCCGCAGGAGATCGACGAGGTCATGAGCCTGGCGCTGCGCGTCAACGACTTCCTCGTGGGTCTGTTGCTGGGCATCGGCATTCGGTTGGTCGACTTCAAGGTCGAGTTCGGCCGCCTGTGGGAACCCAACGACCAGATGCGCATCGTGCTGGCCGACGAGATCAGCCCCGACTGCTGCCGTCTATGGGACATTGTTTCGGGCGACAAGCTGGACAAGGATCGCTTCCGGCGGGACCTGGGCGGCGTGCTCGAGGCCTACCAGGAAGTGGCGCGGCGGCTCGGAGTGCTGACTGAAAACCCGCGCCAAAAGGGTGGAGGGCCAGTTCTCGTGTCCACCAATGGGCAGAAGCCGAACTGAAGGGAGGCGCAGGCCGATCGTTCGTCGCGCATCGTCGTTGCCGGTTTGGCAGGCCCGCGCTTTGGGGATGTTCGGTTTCAGACGCATGAAAGCACGCATTCACATCACATTGAAAACCGGCGTCCTCGATCCACAGGGCAAGGCAATCCAGAACGCGCTGGGCTCCCTGGGGTTCGCCGGCATCGGGGACGTGCGACAAGGCAAGCTGATCGAAATCGATCTGGGGAGCCGGGATCAAGCCAGCGCGCGCGCCGACGTCGATCGCATGTGCCGCGATTTGCTGGCGAACCTCGTGATCGAGAACTACACGTTCGAGATTGCGGACTGACCGGTTCTGCGGTTCGCCGCCAATGCCTATAAGCCTTGCGGATCGCAAGAAAATCTCGCGTCCTTTTGATCGTCGGTTCGGCTGGGGTCATGATAACTTGACCGCAATTGTGACGCCGACCCGACATTTGGCAATGATCGATACACTTTCGAGACTCTGGCTTCAGGTCCAGCGCAACACCGTCGTTGCGGTGTTGGGCTTGACGCTCGCGGCAAGTCCGCAGGGTTCCAGCGCATCGACGCTGGAGCTTCGCCTGCACGACGGCGGAGCGGTCGTCTCCTTCGAGATTCCCGCACACTGCTCTGTGCGCGAGGGACCCGGCACGGCCGAAGCCGTGTGTCATCCCGATGGATCGGCTGAGGCTAGCCAATCGGCATCCAGGGTCGCCTCGCTGTTTTTCGAAGTCACCCTGGAAAGCCGCCGCGAGGCCGTCGACGCGTCGACGGTGTCCTTGGCGCAGACGTACGCGTTCGCCGACTTCCAGAAGGAGCTGCCGGCCTTCGTGTGCGGTGAAGAGCGCGTGTCGCGCATTCGTATGGAGAACCCGCAGCGGCGGGTCGAAGACGGGCGCGTCGTCTATTCTGCGGTGGTGACGTGTCCCGAAGTGCGCTTCATGGGGCTTGGCCCCAGGCGCGCGGTCGTGCGCTATTTTTTCGATGGGGGCACTCGTGTTACCACCATGGCGCGGGCGCTCGTGGAAGACTTCGAGCGCGTGAAGCCGCTGATCGACACGTTCCATGCCAGCGTGACGCTGCACACCGAGAGAAAGCCATGAAAGCTTCCGTCATCGTGTTCCCCGGTTCCAACTGCGACCGCGACGTGAAAGTCGCGCTCGAAGCCATCACGGGGTCCAAGGCGCAGATGGTCTGGCATGGCGACGCATCGGTGCCGCCGAGCGATATCATCGTGTTGCCGGGTGGGTTCTCTTACGGCGACTATCTGCGCTGCGGGGCCATGGCGGCTCATTCCAACGTCATGCGCGATGTGATCGCCAAGGCCAAGTCCGGCACGCCGGTGCTCGGCATCTGCAATGGCTTTCAGGTGTTGTGCGAGACGGGGTTGCTGCCCGGCGTGTTGCAGCGCAATGCGTCGCTCGCCTTCGTGTGTCGCGATACGTGGCTGAAGGTCGAGCGCAACGACACCGTCTTTACGACGTCGTTTCGACAGGGCGAGATCATCAATCTGCCGGTTGCCCACGGCGATGGGAATTATTTCGCCGATGACGCCACGTTGGATCGCCTCGAAGGCGACGGGCGCGTCGTGTTCCGTTATGTCGACGCGACAACGGGCGAAATCACGGCTGCAGCCAATCCCAATGGTGCGCAACGCAACATCGCCGGCATTTGCGACGCGACACGACGCATCGTCGGCCTGATGCCGCACCCTGAGCGCCACTTCGATCGCATCCTGGGCTGCGACGACGGGCGGCGCGTGTTCGAAAGCGCGCTCGCGACACTGGCGGCCTGACGCGGAGTGCGGCGCTGCCCCGTCATTGCGTCTGCAGGTCTGCAGTGACGAGGCTGGGCGCTTGGGTCTCTCCTGCGAACCGGGCGAGAAACGCCGACGTCGCCCTGAACGTGCTGCGCGACAGCGTCAGACTGCGCAACTCTTCCATCATGCCGACGAGATCGCGGATTTCTTCTGCGGTCAGATAGGCACCGCTCTGGGGCGGTGCCGCTGGCCGGTCGTACCGGTCCGGATAGTACATCGTTCGAACTCCTCGAGTTGACGGCATGTTTGCTTCAGGGCTTGGAAGGAATGAAGAAGTGACACGATCGAAGACAACGCGACGTGATTGAACATCGTTTCACGCACCGCTGACATCGCGCGAGGTTGTGATGGCTCGCGGGCACGCGGCAAAGCCCGTCCTCCCGCGCACTGCGCGCGTTCGGTTGCTCTTTCGAGCGATCAAGCTCGGGGAACGCAAAAAAAACCCGGCAGAGGCTGCCGGGTTCCGTGTCGTGTCGGCACTGTTTGAAACGGGTGGCTTACTCGGCGGCGACCGCGCTGGGTTTGAGATCCTTCGAGTACTTGATGCTGACCGGGGCATCGATCTCGAACGGGCTCTTCAAATCCAGCTCTTTGGCCCACTCGCGCACCTGCGGGAAGACCTCTTGGCCGAGCAGGCGAATGCAGTCTTTGGTGTCCTCGTGCGACACTTTTCCATCCGTCGCCCACACGGAGAGAATGCCGGGACGCGTTTCCTCGAGCAGATGGCGAATGCGCGGCAGAACCTGCTTGGGCGTGCCGGCCATGATCATGCCGGACTTCATCTGCTCTTCGAAGCTCATGTCGCCGCGCGGGTTCTTGGAGCGGCCGACGGCGAACTCCACGAACGCACGTCTGCCACTGGGTGAGAAGTAACCGGCGGGATTGGCCCAGACGGGATGCGCCAAGCCGGTGAACTCACCCTGCATCCAAGTGAATTCGCGCGCGTTCTTCAGCGCCTTCTCTTCCGTGTCGGCAACGTGGATGCGGGCGAGATAGCCGCGGTTCTCGGGGCCAGACTTGTAGCCGACTTCTTCGGCCGTCTGATCATAGAGCTCCCAGATCTTTTTCGTCTGGTCGATCGAGGTGTTGAGCGCGATGTAGGGGTAGCGCTTCTTGGCGGCCCAGATGATCGTCTCTTTCGAGATGACGCCGGGAATCCAGACGCGCGGGTAGGGCTTCTGCAACGGCACGGCCCACGGGTTCACGACGCGATGCTGGTAGTGCTTGCCCTCCCAGCGGAAGGGACCCGCATCCGTCCACGCCTTGACGACGAGATCGTGCGCCTCTTCGAACCGCTCGCGATTGAACGCGGGATTGACGCCCGCGGCCAACTGCTCCTGTCCGCCACCGCGCACGAAGCCCGACACGAGGCGGCCCTTCGAGATCATGTCGATCATCGCCAGTTCTTCGGCGAGGCGGATTGGGTTCTCGGCCAGCGGCAACGGATTGCCGAGCAGGACGATCTTCACCTTCTTCGTCACGGCGGCGAGGATGGCGGCGCAGATGTTGGTCTTGGCCTGCATGCAGAACGGCGCGTTGTGGTGCTCGTTCAGCATGATCCCATCGATGCCCACCTCCTCGCACAGGATGTACTGCTCGATGTACTCGTTATAGAGGCGGCTGCCGGCGACCGGGTCGAAGTGCTTGTTGGAGAAGTTGAGGGCGGTGGCGCCGTATTTCAGTCCCTCTTTCTCGTCGTATGTCGACATCGGTTGTTCGGTGAAATACATCAAGTGCATGGGTGGTTCCTCCCTGGAGGAGTGGCGATGGTGGTGTGCGTTACGTGCTGGCAGCGAAGGCGGTGACGAGTTTGGCCAGTTCTGCGGGCTTTTCGAGATCGATCGCGTGTCCGCATGCCTTGACGATTTCGACGCGGGCGTTGGGCAGCGCGCGCTTCCACTGGTTGGCCGTCGCCATGTGGATGTGTTGGTCGTTGTCGCCCCACACGATCAGCGTGGGGACTTTGACGGCGCCGAGCAGGTGCGGCAGCGTCTGACTGTACATGTAGGGCTTCCACGCGATGCGGAAGCTCATCTCGCGCCCGATGTCCCAAGCCTCGAGCTGGTCGACCGAAGGTTCATGGCCATAGACGGCATCGAATGCCTTCTGGTCGTGGAACGCGGCGCGCGGATAATCGACGTAGGAGATGATCGCCTGATCGAGGATGTAGCCCTCGTCGGGTTTGATGCCGAAGGGTGCGGCCAGCACCAGCTTCGACATATCGCGCGGGGCCATGCTCGCCATCTCGGCCGCGATCCAACCGCCAAAGCCCAGACCCAGCAGCAGCGGACGCTCGACGCCCAGATCCGAGATCAGGCCCTGATAGAGGACGGCCTGATCGCGCACACTGCGCATCCACTCTGGACGTTCCGATTTTCCCCAGCCTGCGTGATGGGGCACGATCACATCGAAAGACTTCGCGAGCTGATCGTACAGTGCCGTGCGCTCGAGGGTGCCGAAGTCGTGGTGCAGCACCATCAAGGGCGGACCTTTTCCGCCCCGGCTGACATGAAGTTTCAATCCAGCGGCATTGACCGTGCGTTCGGTCCAACTGGGCGCATTTGCCATTCGGGCGCTACTCCTTCATCGGCTGAAATTCACCTCTTACGGTCGCAGTCGGCGCGGGCAGTTGTCAATATGTCCGTACATATTCATCACTCAGGATGTCTTCTTCCCCGCAACCCGTTGTTCTATCCCGCGAATGAGCGCGCTGCCGATGGGTGGATCGTTCTCCACGCCCAGTGTTTCGGTGAGGCGGGCGAGCATGATGTAGAAGCCCGACATCAAGACCAGCTCGACGACCTCGCGGTCCGACAGGTGGCGACGGGCGTTGGCGACAGCGGCTTCGGAGGCGCGAACGTTGACGACGGCTTCACGGGTCAACACCAGTGCTGCCGTCTCGCGGGGATCAAAGCAGGGCGCGCCATCATCGCCTTTGGCCAGCGCATCGATTTGGGCCTGCGTGGCGCCCAGATCGAGAGCAATCGGCACGTGTTGCAACCATTCGTATTCGCCGCCTTCGAGTTTCACCGCATGCAGCAGACACAGCTCACGCAGCTTGGAGTCGAGCTGCAATTTGCCCAGCAGTGTGCCGCCGAGCTTCATCACGGGTTTCAGGCACGTTTCGGCGTGCGCCATCATATTGAAGATGTTGGCGGGCGCTGGCAGTCGCCCCAACATGTCGCGGACTTCGGGGCTGGCCTTCGCCAGATCTGGGTAGGGAATGCGGGCCATGAGCGATCCTCGTCGATGCTGTGGGAGGGGCAGATGTGCGGATGTGGCGCGGCGCCTATCCTGCGACGGGACGCACGGAAAGAGAAGCCGTGCTAACTGAGAGCCAAGCTCTTCTCACCTCCCGAGGCACCCGATGGCCGACAAATCCAAGTTTTGGCGCAATCCGACCGGTCCACGCCGTGCTCATGTGACGTCTAGCCCCGCCGTGGCCGAACCGCTGGACCCCAACCTCGTGCGGATTTTCGGGATTCACGCGGTGGCGGCGGCACTCGGCAATCCGGCTCGCCCCATCACGCGACTGCGGCTGACGGAGAATGCCGAGAAGCGCCTCGAGGCTGAAATCAAGCAGCGCGCGGCGACCATCGAACGCGTGCAGCCCCGCGATCTCGATCGTATTCTCGGCGAAGACACCGTACATCAGGGCGCGCTGCTCGACACCGCGCCTTTGGAGCAGCCATCGCTCGAGGACTTGGCGGCGCGCGCTCAGACGGGCGGACCGCTCATCGTGCTCGACCAAGTGACGGACCCCCACAATGTCGGCGCCATCCTGCGCTCGGCGGCGGTGTTCGACGTGTCGGGCCTCATCATGACGCGACGCAATGCGCCGCCACTCTCCGGTGCCCTGGCGAAAGTGGCCTCGGGATCGCTCGAGCACGTGCCGGTGGCGCTCGTGCCCAATTTGGCGCGAGCATTGACGGAACTGGGTGAGTTGGGCATTCGGCGGATCGGCCTCGACGGGGAGGCGGAGCAAGTGGTCAGCGTCGAGACGATGGGACCCGGTATCGCCCTCGTGCTCGGATCGGAGGGCAAGGGCTTGCGTCGCTTGACCCGCGAGTCTTGCGATGTGCTGGTGCGGATCGACGGTTCGACCGCGATGGCCAGCCTGAATGTTTCGAATGCGGCCGCGATCGCGCTGCATGTGGCGTCGATGCAGCGGAAAAATCGGATCGCGTGAAAACAATTGGGATGCCCAAATACAAACGACGCCGAATCTTTCTCAGATTCGGCGTCGTCGCATTTCAGGCGGATTGAACGATCAATCGCAGATGGTGCGGCGATGGCAGCGCACGTCGTCCTTGCAGACGCGCTCGCCGTAGCTGTTGCGCCAGCAGCGCGTGCCGACCACGTCGCAGACCCGGCGACCCTCGTAGCAGCGGTCGCGCGAGCCTGCATAAGCGCCCATCAAACCCAAGCCGATGACAGAACCGGCGATGATGGCGCCCGTGCGATAGCCGCGACGGGCTTCAGCTTCGCTCGAAGTTGCGACAGCTGTGCCGGCGACCAGCGATAGCGCCAGTGCGGCATTCATCAAAATCTTCTTCATGTTGCGTCCCTTTCTCTTTCCGCTTGCGCGGTCCCAGGCTGATCGCGTGATGGTCCAGCAACCCGACTTGCACCCACATTGAGCTGCGAGAGCTGAATGCGGCATGAACGTCGGCATTATGGCGGACATTTGACCGAAGTTATTGTTCAGGCAGCGCAATAGTCGCCTGAATGCTCAACCTCAGTGATGTCGCGGGTGGTGGCCGTGGTGACGATGGTGGCGGCACGTCGCGTGGCACCAAGTCTTGGGATATCCCCAGCTCGGGCCATAGTCATAGCGGGTGGGCGCCACGACCACATGATTGTAGAGGGCGTGATTGCGGGCATACACCCACGGTGCCGGCACCCAGTACTGCGAGCCGTAGTAGGGGTAATAGCCGCGCGGCTGATAAGAGTAGGCATAGGGGTCGATCGCATAAACGTTGGCGTAAGCCGAGTAGTGCACATGGGGCACGGCCGCGACGACGCGCTTGACGTGATGGTGGTGCTTTGCGTGGTGATGATGGCGCTTGTGGGCTGCGGACGCCGTGTCGGGCACGGCGGTGCCGGCGAAAAGGGCAATGGCTGCGGCAGCGACGATGGTGATGAGGCGCATTGGCCGAGACTCCGGGTGAATAAGGTATCTCTATCGAGCATTGCACAGTCGCATTAAAGAACGATTGAACAAGATGGCATTCCGAATATCTGATTTGTCGGTAACGCGGTTTGGAAACGGATTTGAAAGAGCTGTGAAATTTTCGTTTCTCTTGGCCCTGCTGCGCGTGCACCTACTCCCTTTGGATGAGGTGCGCCTCGCTGCGGCCCGGTGCCGTTTTCACGACCGGTGGCGTTCGTGATAGTGTCACGATCAGCGTTCAGGAACGCGACAGCTTCGCGACGCTAAACAATATTGTCCGCCCACGCGTGAGGCGGATCAGCCGGAGAGCCGAATGTCAGCGCTCGAAATCAAACGACGCCAAACCGTGGCTGTGAACGTCGGCGGCGTTCTCGTCGGCGGCGATGCGCCCGTCGTCGTGCAGTCGATGACCAATACCGATACGGGAGACGTGGCCGCGACCGTCGAGCAGGTGGCCCGGCTCGCCATAGCGGGCTCCGAGATGGTGCGCATTACGGTGGATCGTGACGAGGCCGCAAAAGCCGTTCCCCACATTCGGGACGGACTGGCCAAGCGCGGCATCACGGTGCCGATCGTGGGCGACTTTCACTACAACGGGCACACTCTTCTCGCCGAAAATCCCGCCTGCGCAGAAGCGCTCGACAAATATCGCATCAATCCGGGCAACGTCGGCTTCAAGACGAAGAAGGATCGCCAGTTCTCCTCGATCATCGAGCTGGCGCTGCAACACGGCAAGCCCGTGCGCATCGGCGTCAACTGGGGCTCGCTCGATCAGGAGCTGCTGACCCATTTGATGGACGAGAACTCACGGTCTGCCCGTCCAAAAACGGCCCGCACCGTCATGCACGAGACCATCGTGCAATCGGCCCTGTTGTCGGCCGAACGGGCGGTGGAATTGGGGTTGGCGGCGGATCGCATCATCATCTCGGCCAAGGTGTCGGCCGTTCAGGACCTGATCGCCGTCTACACCATGCTCGCCGACCGCTGCAGATATGCCCTGCATTTGGGGCTGACGGAGGCGGGAATGGGCTCGAAGGGCATCGTCGCCTCGTCGGCGGCCATGGGCATTCTGCTGCAGCAGGGGATCGGCGACACCATCCGCTATTCCCTGACACCCGAGCCCGGTGGCGATCGCACCCTGGAAGTCAAAGCGGCCCAGGAACTGTTGCAGACGATGGGATTGCGTTCGTTCATGCCGATTGTGGCCGCGTGCCCCGGATGCGGCCGCACCACGTCGACCGTCTTCCAGGAACTCGCCCGCGACATCGAAACCATGATCCGCGAGCGGATGCCCTCCTGGCGTACGCGCTATCCCGGCGTTGAAGCGCTCACCTTCGCGGTCATGGGCTGCATCGTCAACGGCCCCGGTGAATCCAAACACGCCGACATCGGCATTTCCCTGCCCGGCACCGGCGAACAGCCCGCTGCACCCGTCTTCATCGACGGCAAGAAGGCGATGACCCTGCGCGGCCCGGCGATTGCCACCGACTTCAAGGCGATCGTGGAGGACTACATTGAAAAGCGGTTCGGCGCCGGGGCCAGCGCCGCGAACGGACCTGCCGAGTAAACTGACCGGTCCCGTGCACGGCCGTCGCGTTCCAGCCTTGACGCCGCCCAACCCTCCCGGCAAAGCCATCGCCATGACCTCAGCCCTCGCCAGCCTCCGCGCCGATCCCACGCTCGGCGCCCTTCGCCGCTCGCTCGACGTCTACTACGGCGATGCGACCCGCGATGCCGCGATGGATCACCTCTATGCGCGGTTCGTGACGGCGGGCGACCTCGCCTTCGACATCGGCTCACATGTGGGTGATCGCATCGGCGCCTTTCGCCGGCTGGGCGTGCGCGTCGTCGCTTTGGAGCCGCAGCCCGATTGCGCCCGCGTCATTCGCGCGGTCTATGCGGGCGACGCCGATGTGGCGCTGGTCGAGGCGGCCTGTGGCCCCAATCCCGGCACACTAACCTTGCACATCAACTCCGCCAACCCGACCGTGACGACCGCATCGCCCGAGTTCGTCAAAGCCGCCGACGGCGCGGGCGGCTGGGAGGGACAGGTGTGGGATCGCCAGATTGCCGTTCCCGTGACGACGCTCGATCACTTGATCGCGACGCACGGGTTGCCCGCATTCGTCAAAATCGACGTGGAAGGTTTCGAGGCCGATGTGCTCGCGGGCTTATCGAAACCAGTGGCGGCGCTCTCGTTCGAATTCACGACCATTCAACGCGATGTCGCGATCCGCTGCCTCGAGGTGTTGGCGAAGCTCGGGCCCTATCAATTCGACGTGGCGATGGGCGAGTCGCAAGTGCTGACCTTCGATCGCTGGATCAGTGGAGACGACATGGTGGCGCATCTCACGGGCCTGCCGCATGCGGCCAATTCGGGGGATGTCTATGCCAAGCGGATGTAGGGCACGGTTGCACCCTGGGCTGGCCATCGCACTCGCCGCCGTGCTGCACGTCAGCGCGGCGACCTCCACAGCGCTCGCCGCATCGCCAACAGCCATCGCCGTCGAGGTGACGAACACGTCCGAGCCGGTGCTGTGCGCGGAAAAAGACAACGTCACGCTGAACTTTTCCTCCGAAGCGGTGCGCAGTTTTCGCATCGAAGCGGCGCACCCGGCTTACCTTGCCGCGATGCAGCGCGACAGCTTCGCCGCCGACTGGACGGCGTGCGACATGGCCGGCGATCCCGTCCACAAATCCGACGTGAAAGCGCCGACCCGACGCACACTCTACGAAGAGCCCGACCTGTGGGTGGTCGGCTGGACGATGCCGACCTATTGGCGCCCGGCAACGGCGACCGTGCGCATCGGTGATCGCGTGGAGAACGGTCTCCACCTCATCCAAGTCTGGATGATCCGTCCGATGGGCGGCGAGGAAGTTCTCGTCCTCTATCCGCAAGACGGCTACTGGCGCATCAGGCCCAAGGCTCCGGAAGGTTTGGCGCCGACGGCCTTTGGCTCGTCGTTTCTGGTTGGTCCCGTAGAAGTCGACGGGCGGCCGATCGTGAAACTGCGCGAGGTGGCGTTCGCGCCGTCAACGCGCACGTTCACGCTCGCATTCGAGCGGGGCGGCAGCGCCACGCTGCGCATGGCGACGCTCGACCATGCCCGCCATGTGGTCGACGTGACACTCGATACGCCAATTGCGGGCCGACCGTTCGCGGCGCTTCGCTCGATGTACGTGACGGATTTCAACAACGATGTGGCGCGCGTGGCCGTGCGCGAAGCCGGAGCAAAGGGCTGGCGCGAGCAGCCGATTCTGGCCTTCGACAAAGCCAGGGCAACCGACGTGTGGGCCGGACGCACGGCGATCTCACGCCATAATACGTCGTCGCCCGACATGGTGTTTGCGAATTTCGAAGGTGCGCCTTCGACGCCCCAAAATGCCAAACCCAAACGCTGAGGCGCGCGGTTCCTGCAGTGGACTGATTAATTGTTTGACACAGGGAACCCGATGGCACCCGTCGGCATTGTGGATCATGCCGTGAGCACTTTTAGTACGCGTAGGCTCACGCTGCGGGTTTGTTGTCCAACTCGGCAATAGCCGCCCAGAACTCGGCCTGCAAGGGGTGGCTGGGGGCGTCATCGGGGGGGGGGTCTGGGGAGACATCGCGTGCCTGTTCAACGAATTCGTCCCACTGATCGCGTTGGACATAGCTACGTCCAAGCCAGAGTACGATCATCAATTCGCCCTATTGGCGGTCGGTGAGACCGTCGATCGCCGCCAAAAGCTCGTTGCGCGGCACGTTACCTCGGCCGTCTTGGATCGCATTGATGGCGGTGTCGTCTGGTGCGTTTGAGGCCGTAACCACATCGGTTCCACTTTCCTGGCCAAGGAGGCCTCTTACTTTGAGCATCGAGCGTGTTCCCGAACTGCGTATCCCTCGCGTCTCACTGATTCAGGCAACCCGGGTCCCAAGAAGTTGAATACCTGCAGAAAAATATCCCCATCCTACCCTCGCTCAAAACGAGCAGATCAGCGAGGCCGAG
>JANOHP010000063.1:0-40046 GCA_031406575.1 Hyphomicrobiales bacterium | reverse complement strand
GGACGGGCTGCCCATTCGCTTTCTGCCGCGCCACGGCCGCAAGCACAGCACGTCGCCGTCCAACATCAACTACCGCGCCAACATCGATGCGCTGAAACGCGCTGGCGTCACCGACCTGATCTCCATTTCCGCCTGTGGATCGCTGAAGGAGGAATATCCACCCGGACATTTCGTGCTGGTCGATCAGTTCATCGATCGCACGTTCTCGCGCGAAAAGAGTTTCTTCGGAACGGGATGTGTCGCGCACGTGTCGATCGCCGATCCGATCAGCCCGCTTCTCATCGATGAAATCGCGAAGGCCGCGACCGCTGAAGGCGTCGCCTTTTCTCGAGGCGGCACGTACATGGTCATCGAGGGCCCGCAGTTCTCCACCCGCGCCGAGTCCAACCTCTACCGGCAATGGGGATGCGATGTCATCGGCATGACCAACATCCCAGAGGCCAAACTCGCGCGAGAGGCGGAACTCCCCTACGCGACCGTGGCTATGGTGACCGATTACGACTGCTGGCATCCCGACCACGCCCACGTCGACGTGGCCGAAGTCATCCGCGTTTTGAAAGGTAACGTCGAGAAGGCGCAGCGCCTCGTCACGCGACTGGCCCGCGATTTTCCGCGCGAGCATCCCCCCTGCCCCATCGGCTCGGACCGAGCCCTCGATGTCGCGATCATCACGCCGCCCGAAGCGCGCGACCCGACGCTGCTCGCGAAACTCGATGCCGTAGCGGGGCGGGTTCTCGGCAAGCCGTGAGGCTGATCAAAGCATCGCCGCATACCTCTCGAACGGCGTCGCAATGCGCTGGATGGCTTTCACGCACGCCGACAGCCGTTCGACATCTTCGTCGGGACCGATCTGGAGTAGCACCGTGTCTGCATAGCCGCCGTAGCGCTTCGCGACGGCCTCGGGCAATGCCTCGTAATCGGTGACGGTGGCGAACAGATCGACGATTTCCTCGGGGATCTGTTCGGCCATCTCGCTCCAGCGACCCTGACGCGGCAGCGGGTTTACCTTTTCGCCCAGCCACACGAGATCGTGCAGGCGCAGCACGTCCCAGTAATCGCGCGTCGAGCAATAGAACGCGATGCGAAACCGCACATAAGCGCGCGCCTTCGCCACCGCTTCGGCGTTCCGCCCTGTGCCGATAAAGCCGTATCCACCCGCAATCACCTCGACATTGCGCCGATCGCGGGCACCGCGCGCGATGCCTTCGCCGATGCGCACGCTCGAGACGTCCGCCAGATATTTGCGCGTCGAAAATGGATGCAGGCGCACGCCGTCCGCAATCTCACCGCCGAGGCGTTGCATGCCGGGGCCGACGGCAGCAATCGAGATCGGGATCGGCGGCAAGCCCGTCGGCTTGGGCGAAAAGTTCGGCGTCATCAGTGTGAGGTTGTAAGTCTCGCTGTGAAAATCGAGCTTCTCACCCGTTTCCCAGGCTTTCCAAATCGCCCGCAGCGCGCCCAGATAATCGCGCATACGTGGCGCGGGCGCCGACCACGGTACGCCGAAGCGTCGCTCGTTGTGGGCTTTCACCTGCGAGCCGAGCCCCAGATAGAAGCGTCCGTTCGAGGCCTTGTGCAGGTCCCACGCGGTATGCGCCGTGATCGTGGGTGAGCGCGGAAACGCCATCGCCACCGCCGTGCCGAGCTGAATGCGCTGTGTCACCAGCGGGGCAGCCCCCAACGGCAAGAAGCACGAATGCGCATTCTCCGCCGTCACGACCGAGTCGAAACCGCACGCTTCCGCAATCTGCGCCATCCTTTGCGCTGCGCGAAGATCATCGTTGGCGATTTGGGTAATGACGCGCATGGGGAATTTTCCAAATGAAGCTGATGCCTCACCCCTTCATCCCACCCTGCTTTTCCGCGTAGTCGTAGACCGCCGTATGATCGGCGCTCGGTCCCAACTCGGCCAGCACCTTGCCCAGCAGCTTCGTCACGAAGCCGAGTTCGGCTGCATCGATGCCGAGTTCTTCGGCGAGGCGATTGGCCATGCCGACGTCCTTGTCCATCAGCGCCAATGCGAAGCCGGAATTGAAGGCGTGGCTCAACATATAGCGTTCGGCTTTGTTTTCGGTGGTGTTGTTCTTTCCGGTCGAGGCGTTGAGCACTGTCACCATCGTCGCTCCCGTCAGCCCGAAGCGTTGGCCGACGACGAGGGCTTCGGCGGTGGCCACCAGACCCGCTGCCGACACGTAATTATTCAGCGCCTTCATCGCGTGCCCCGAGCCCAGCGCGCCTGTACGCAACACCGTGCCCATCGCCTGCAATACCGGCTCGACGCGGTCGATATCCTCGGACTTGCCGCCAGCCATGATGGCGAGTGTGCCCGTGATCGCTTTCGGCACGCCGCCCGACACCGGCGCATCGACGAGGCCGATGCCGCGCTCGGCCAGCTCGGTGCCGAGCTTCTGCGTGTCGATCGGGTAGGATGAACTCATGTCGATGACGATGCCGCCCGTGCGTGCGCCCGCCGCGAACCCGCCCTTGCCGTCACCGCCGAAGGTTGCGAGACGCACGATCTTACTGTCGGGCAACATCGTGATGATCGTGCGGCATTCCGCACCCATCGTTTTCAAGTCAGGGGCGACGGTGAACAGGTTGCTTTCGCCAGCCAGAGCCGCCGTGATTTCGGGACGCGTGTCGTAGAGCATCACCGGATGGTCGCGTTTCGCCAGGCATCGCGCCATGGGCCCACCCATGTTGCCGACACCGATCAATCCCACGCGCTCGCGGTCCGCCATGACAGTCTCTCCAGTGAAATCAGTTTGCCAGGTCGGCAACGACGCCTAATCTGCGGCTGTTCGCGATGCGAGGCAAGGCACGGGTCATGTGGCCAAAGGAAGAGCACGGCGCCTATGGAACATCTCTGGATCGCAGCGAGTGTGGCTGCGGCGCTGTGCCAGGCTCTGCGGTACGCGGCTCTCAAGGAGCTGAACAAGCACCTGTCGACGCTCGTGTCGACCTATGTGCGGATTCTCTTCAGCTTCCCGTTTCAGGTCCTTTACGTCGCGGGCATTCTGGCCGCTACCGGCGCGGCTATGCCCGCGTTGAACCAGCGGTTTTTGATCTACTCCGCCGTCACCGCGGTCGGCCAGTTCCTCGGCACCGCGATGATGATCCGGCTGTTCCATCTGGGCAACTTCGCGGTCGGCACGATGCTGACCAAATCCGACGTGGTGCTCACGGCCATCATCGGAACCGCGCTCTTTTCGGAAGACATCTCAAACCTGGGCTGGCTCGCCATCCTCGTGACCGTTGTTGGCGTCATGATCATATCGGCGGGACGCATGCCGGCGACCGCGTGGCGTGCGGGCGAAATCGGCCTCGTCGGCCTGCTGTTTGGCAAGGCGACGCGCCTGGGGCTGACGATCGGGCTGGTCAACGGCGTGTGCTACCTGTTTCTCAAGGAGGCTATGGTCTCGCTCGATCCCGCGACTCAGCCGGTTGTTCGCGCGGCGATGGCCGGCGCCGCGATGACGACGTTCTCGGTCGTTTTTCTCGGCACTTGGCTGGTGATCACCGAACCGAAGGGATTGGCCCGAATTCCGCAGTACCCGGGCCTGGGCTGGTTCCTCGGCATCATGAGCGCCATCGGCACCATCATGTGGTACCTGGCGACGGTTTGGGCGAACGCCTCCTACGTGGCGGCCGTCGCGCAGGTGCAGGTGGTGTTTTCACTGGCGCTTTCGCGCTATTGGTTCGGCGAGGCCATCAGGCCGATGGAACTGGTCGGGATTGCCACGATCCTCATCGGCGTCGTGATGTTCAAGCTGGTTTGAGGCGCCGCCTGCACGCAATGTGTCAGCCCGCCAGAACCTCGAGTGCGGCAGCGTGCAGCCCGGGATCGCCCGCCGCGATGATGCGCCCGCCGTTTTCGGGTCGACTACCGTCCCACGTCGTGATGCGGCCGCCCGCCCGCTCGATGATCGGAATCAGCGCCATTACGTCGTAAGGTTTCAGACCCGCCTCGATGACGAGATCGATGTGCCCCGCCGCCAGCAGACAATAGGCGTAACAATCGCCACCAAAGCGCGTCAGGCGCGCGCGCGCCTTCACCCGTTCGAATTTTGCGCGCTCCGTCTTGCTGAACAGGTCCGGGCTCGTGGTCGAGAGGATCGCATCGGCCAGAGCTGCGCACGCGCGCGTAGAGATACGGCGCGCGCGACCACCGGGCAGTCGCCAAAACGAGGCATCGGGGCCGGCCCAAACCCGTTCCTTGGTGAACGGCTGGTCCATCAGTCCCAGCGTCGCGCGGCCCTCGTAGGTCAACCCGATCAACGTTCCCCACAAGGGCATGCCGGTGATGAATGCTTTGGTACCGTCGATCGGATCGATCACCCAGGTGTAGGGGGAGGCCGTCCGTCGAGCACCGAATTCTTCGCCCAAAATGGCGTGATCGGGGTGCCTCATGGCAAGCGCAGTCCGGATGGCGCCCTCCGCTCCGCGGTCTGCAGCCGTGACGGGGTCGAAACCGGCAGCTGCCTTGTTGTCGACGGTCATTTGGCTGCGGAAATGCGGTAAAATGGCTTTGCCGGAGAGGTCGGCGAAGGCGTGCGCCGACTCGAGCAATACCCGGTAGGGCAACCGCGCACCAACATTCACTGAAACCACTCCTCGGCTGTCTGAGCTGCCACCCATCGTCGCAAGCTACGTCCTTTGATCATTGGCCGGCTACCGCCGTCATTGGGTGCACCTTTTGGCTGATTGGCACCACAGTTCGGCCCCCCATATCTCATCGAACCCGGTCGCGGGGACGCGAACGGGCGTTGCCCAGTGTGGGCGTTTCCTCCCAACCTCTGCCGCTCGTCCGCGAGCGGCCTTTTTTCTTGCCCAATCATCGTGCTTTGTCGACGCATAGCTGCCCAGCGTCAAGCGCAACGCTTGGTATCGCTTGGCTAAAACGACATAAGATATTGTTTTATCTTATTATACTGTCTGTACCTCCGGGTCTGCCAAAATTTTGGGCAAAGAACCTCCCGCAATGCACAAATTCAACCCTTGAAGTTTGTGCGGTGCAAATCTATCTACCCATTTGTGACGCTGGGCGACCGGTGTCGCAGCCCTCTTTTGGGCGTTTCCTCCCTTGACTCAGGGCCGTTCGGTTTCCGGACGGCCCCTTTTCTTTTGAGGTGCCACTCCGCGCGGTTTCGAGCCCAATACGCTTCGCCTTCGTGGATTGTAAACTACCCCACCCCGCCCTTCTGCTTGCGGCGCAATCCATCCCAGTAGGCGAGCCGCTTGCGGATTTCGCGTTCGAAGCCGCGCTCGGGGGGATCGTAGAACTGGGGTCGCTCCGATAGTTCTTCGGGAAAGTAGTCCTGCCCCGAAAATCCCTCCGGCGTGTCGTGATCGTAGGCGTAGCCCGCGCCATAACCTTCGTCGGCCATCAAGCTCGTCGGCGCGTTGAGGATGTGTTTGGGCGGCGCTATGCTGCCGTGCTGCTTGGCGGCCCGCATGGCGCGCTTGAAGGCCACATAGGTCGCATTCGATTTCGGCGCGGTCGCCATGTAGATGGTCGCCTGCGCCAGCGCCAATTCGCCCTCCGGTGACCCCAGAAAATCGTATGTGTCCTTCGCCGCCAGCGCTTGCACCAGCGCCTGCGGATCGGCGAGACCGACATCCTCCACCGCCATGCGCACGAGTCGGCGCGCGAGAAACAACCGATCCTCCCCGCCGTCAAGCATCCGCGCCAGCCAATAGAGTGCTGCGTCCGGATCAGAGCCCCGCACCGCCTTGTGCAGCGCTGAAATCAGGTTGTAGTGCCCATCGCGGTTCTTGTCGTTGAGCGGTGCGCGCCGCTGCACGACCTTGACGAGCGCCTCGGCGTCGAGCAGCGGCTGACCGGGCGCCACTGCTGCCAAAACTTCATCGACAAGGTTGATTATCGTGCGCCCGTCGCCATCGGCCATGCCGATCAGGATATCGCGTGCGTCGGCCGTTATCGGAAGGGCGCGGCCCGCCTCCCGTTCTGCGCGCGCGATAAGTTCCGCCAAGGCCGCCGCGCCATGCCGCTCGAGCACGAGCACGCTCGCGCGCGACAACAACGCCGCGTTGAGTTCGAACGACGGGTTCTCGGTCGTCGCACCGACGAGCGTAATCGTGCCGTCCTCCATGACGGGCAGAAAACTGTCGAGCTGGGCGCGGTTGAACCTGTGGATCTCATCGACGAACAACAGAGTGCCTCGCCCCGTTTCGCGTCGGGCGCGCGCGCGATCGAACGCTTTCTTGAGGTCTTGGACACCGGAGAAAATCGCCGACAACTGCTCGAACTCGAGACCCACAGAGCCCGCCAGAAGGCGCGCAATCGTCGTTTTTCCCGTGCCGGGCGGCCCCCACAGGATGAGGCTCGGGATGCGTCCACTCGCCAACATGCGCGTCAACGTTCCGTCCGACCCGACGAGATGATCCTGGCCCACCACTTCCGCCAGCGTGCGCGGCCGCAGCCGATCGGCCAACGGCCGTGGCACGCCTTTATCGAGACCCGCAGCTTCGAAGAGATTTGTCATGGGGCGAATGTAGGCAACTCGCGCCGGTTTGACGAATCGATGACGTGGATGGCGCCACCGATCCGCAGCAGACGGCCGGCAACCCACTCGCTCGATCGCGCCGCACATCCCGGCACTCAGGCCGCCCGAAAGAGCCGTACGGCTTCGTCGCACTCGAAAAGATAAAGCAGGAGCCGCACCGCTTGCCCGCGTGGGCTTTCGAGGCCCGGATCGCGATCCAGGATCATACGGGCATCGTCGCGGGCTGCCGCCAACAGGTCGACGAGGCCCGGAACTTCGGCAACGCGGAATTCCGGCATGCCCGATTGGCGCGCGCCCAGCACTTCGCCGCCGCCGCGCAGTTCGAGATCCTTCTCCGCGATCAGGAAGCCGTCTTCCGTCTCACGCAGCATTTCGAGGCGCGCGCGCGCCGTCTCTCCGAGCGGCCCCTTGAACAGCAGCAAACAGTAGGACTGTCGGCTGCCGCGACCGACGCGACCGCGGAGCTGGTGGAGCTGGGCGAGGCCGAAGCGCTCCGCGTGCTCGATGACCATGACCGACGCATTGGGCACGTTGACGCCGACTTCGATGACGGTGGTCGCCACCAGGATGGACAGTGCGCCCGACGAGAACGCTTCCATCACTTTGTCTTTGGCGGGTCCGGTCATGCCGCCGTGCAGAAGGCCGACGCTGTCGCCGAACGTCTGCGCGAGATGGGCGTGGCGCTCCTCGGCCGCCGCGAGATCAGACACGTCGCTCGACTCGATGAGAGGGCACACCCAATAAATTTGAGCCCCCTGCCCCACAGCCCGTTTCAGCCCCTCGATGACGTCTTCGAGGCGATTGATGGCGACGAGTGTCGTGGTGACGGGCTTGCGGCCAGCGGGCTTTTCCGTGAGCCGCGACACGTCCAGATCGCCGTAATGCGTCATCAGCAGCGTGCGCGGAATGGGCGTCGCCGTCATGACCAGCACGTTGACGCCGTCCGCGCCACCCTTGGCTTGAAGCGCCAGCCGTTGATGCACACCGAAGCGATGCTGCTCGTCGATGACGACGAAAGCCAGATCGCGGAAATTCACGTCCGGTTGAAACAGCGCGTGGGTACCAATGAGAATGTCGATTTCCCCCGAGGCCAGCCGTTCCAGAACCTGCGCGCGCGCGCGGCCCTTCTCCCGGCCAGTCAACAGCCCCAGCCGCAGCCCCGCCTTCTCCGCCAGCGGCGCGATCGTGTCGGCATGCTGGCGGGCGAGCACTTCGGTGGGCGCCATCAGGGCTGCTTGCGCGCCCGACTCGACGGCAATGGCCATTGCCATCAAGGCCACGACGGTCTTACCCGAACCGACATCGCCTTGCAGCAGCCGCAGCATGCGGGAGGGCGCCGCCATGTCGTCGGCGATTTCGGTGAGTGCCAACCGCTGTGAGTTCGTCAGCGAAAAGGGCAGCGCGTCGGCAATGCGCGCGCGAATACCCCCATCTCCGCTCGTCTGGCGACCAGGACGGCTGCGCAGATTGTCCCGCACCAGTCCGAGCGCCAGCTGGCCCGCGAGTAATTCGTCGAAGGCGAGCCGTTGTCGCGGGTTGCCGCCCGCTGAAACGTCACCGGGGTCCTCGGGCAGGTGCAGGCGGCGGATCGCCTCGCCGATCGACGGCCAGCCGCGGGCTTTCAGCCACGCCGCATCCTGCCACTCTGGCAGGGGCGGCACGCGCTCCATCATTTGCCGTGCGGCTTTGCCCAGAACCTTGCCAGAGAGTCCCGCCGTCAGCGGGTAGACGGGCTCCAGCAGCGGCAGTTCGTGGCGACGCTCCGGTTCCACGATGTAATCGGGGTGGGTCATCTGCAGCGTTTCGCCATACTGCTCGACGCGGCCCGACACGTAGCGCACCTCGCCAATGGGAAGCTGGCGCTCGATGAACTTCTTCTCGACGTGGAAAAACACCAGGTCGATGCGGCCGCTGTCGTCCTCGCAGTGGACTTTGTAGGGGGCCTTGCTGTTGGCCCCGCCCGGCCCGCGATGGCGCAGGACACGGACGGCGAGGGTCGCAATAACGCCGGGTACAGCGCTCGCCACCGTCGGCTCGGCGCGCCGGTCCACGACCCCGTTCGGCAGGTGCCACAGCAGGTCGACGACGCGCGGCTCGCTGACGCCGGGAGGAAGGCGCAGAGCCTTTTTCAACAGCACGATCAACCGCGGACCAATGCCGGTGAGGGCTTGGGCCGAGGCAAACAACGGGTTGAACAGTGCGGGCCGCATATCGTGCTCGTGGAATGCTTCTGCCGTGGTGGCCCTCGCCAGATGGTCGCGGCGTGGGGCGCACGCGTGGTCCGGGCTGACAGGCCTGCCGCTGATCGCTATATCACGCCGGACGGCCGGCAGAACCAGGGCCGGTGCGCGACCGGCTCGATAGGCCCCGACCGGGTGAGCTCCAAAGGACGTCATCTATGCCAAGCCTCGAGGATCGCCGTCGCCGCGCGCTGTATCGCGCGACCCACCGCGGCACCAAGGAGATGGACTGGCTACTCGGGCGTTATGCCGAGGCACGCGTGTCCACGATGGACGACCCCGAACTCTTGGAATTGGAAGATTTCATCATGGTGCCCGATCCCGATCTGCAGGGATGGCTGCTGGAGGGAACGCCCGCTGATCAGCCCTATGTCCCGCTGGTGGCACGTATTCGCGCGTTCCACGGTCTCGATGCACCCACCGACAAGGCGCGCGCGTGACACGTACCGCCAACACCGATCCGAAAGCCAGACCCGCGAATCGTCGCCGCGTGGTGACCTTGACGGGCGTGCCGGAGGGTTATGACGGCCACGTTCTGGGCCTGCTCGCCGATGAAACCTCGGCAACGCTGGGAAAACCATCCGCCATTCTCCACGTCGCCCGCGACGACCGGCGCCTCGAGCAATTGGAGGCGGCCCTCGCGTTCTTCTCACCCAAGGTGCGTGTCATCTCCTTTCCCGCGTGGGACACCGTGCCCTATGACCGGATCGGTCCCCATCCCGACATCGTGGCCCGGCGGATCGCTTCGTTGGCGGTGCTGGCGGCCGCAGCGCGCAAGGAGCCGACGGTCGTTCTGACCACGGTCAACGCCATTCTCCAGCGGGTGCCGTCGCGGGATTTCGTCAAGCGGGCGTTGAAGCAGATCGCGCCGGGCCAGCGTTTGGACCGTGGCGAATTGATCGACCGGCTCTCGCTGGCGGGCTTTCAGCGCACGGGCACGGTGATGGAAGCCGGCGAATTCGCCGTGCGCGGCAGCCTCATCGATCTCTATCCACCGGGACGGCAGACCCCCGTGCGGCTCGATTTCTTCGGCGATACGCTGGAAAGCATCCGCAGTTTCGATCCCGAGACGCAGCGCACGGCCAAGATCGTGCAGCGCCTCACCTTGACGCCCATGAGTGAGATTGCCTTCGGCGAGGCGGCGGCGGGGCGGTTTCGGCAGGGCTACATTGCTCTGTTCGGCGCCCAGACGAACGATCCCATGTACGACGCCGTCAGTGCAGGCCAACGGTTCCCCGGGCTCGAGCACTGGTTGCCGCTGTTCCACGACCGCCTCGAAACGCTGTTCGATTATCTGCCGGAGGCGCCACTGTCGTTCGACCATCGCGCCGAGCAGGCCGTGGCGGATCGTCAGGCGCAAACGAAAGACCATTACCAAGCACGCGTGGATGCCCTCGAGATCCAGGCGTTCGGCGCGCCGCCCTACAAACCGTTGCCGCCCGAGCGTTTGTTTCTCGGCGATGCCGAATGGACGCGCCTCGTCGAGGGGCGCGAATTGAACCGGTTCACGCCCTTCGAGGAGGCCGAGGGCGAAGGCGCTGCTGGCGCCGTTCGTTTGATGCGCGGCCGGGGTGGTCGCACATTTGCCGCCGAGCGCAGCGCCGAGGGCGCGAACCTCTTCGAGACTGTCGCGGGTCACATCAAAGGATTGCAAGCCAAGGGCAAGCGCGTCGTCGTCACGACCTGGACACCGGGCGCGCGCGAGCGCCTGGCTGTTCTGCTGGCCGAACACGGCATAACCGGCGCCCTGCGCATCGACAAATTCACGGACACGCTGATCGCGCCGCCCCAGACCACGACACTGGCCGTGCTCGGGCTCGAGAGCGGCTTCGAGACGCCCGAACTTGCCGTCATCGGCGAGCAGGACATTCTAGGTGATCGCCTCGTGCGACCCCGCCGCAAGGCGCGCAAAGCCGCCGATATCATCACGGAGGCGACGAGCCTGTCGGTCGGCGATCTGGTCGTCCACGCCGACCACGGCATCGGGCGCTTCGTTGGCCTGCAGACCATCACGGCGCTGGGCGCGCCGCACGACTGCCTCGAGCTCAGCTATCACGGTGGCGACAAGCTCTACCTGCCCGTCGAGAACATCGAACTGCTGTCGCGGTTCGGCTCCGAGGAGTCGGGCGTCGAACTGGATCGCCTGGGCGGGGCAGCGTGGCAGTCGCGCAAGGCGCGCCTCAAGAAGCGTCTGCGGGAAATCGCCAGCGAGTTGATCAAGATCGCGGCCCTGCGCGAGCTCCGCGAGGCACCCGTTCTGGCGCCGCCGGCCGGCGCGTGGGACGAGTTCGTCGCCCGTTTCCCCTATGACGAGACCGAGGATCAAGCCGCCAGCATCGAGGCGGTGATCGACGATCTGGGTCGTGGTAAGCCGATGGACCGGCTGATCTGCGGCGACGTCGGCTTCGGCAAGACGGAAGTGGCGCTGCGGGCGGCGTTCATCGCGGCAATGGCCGGATTGCAAGTCGCGGTCGTCGTTCCCACAACCCTTTTGGCGCGCCAGCACTACAAGACCTTTACCGAGCGCTTCAAGGGCCTACCCCTGAAGATCGGACGCGCCTCGCGCCTCGTCGGGACCAAGGAACTCGCCGAGGTGAAGGCGGGCCTCAAGGACGGCACTATCGACATCGTGGTCGGCACGCACGCTCTGCTCGGCAAGAGCCTGACGTTTGCCCGTCTGGGGCTTCTCGTCGTCGACGAAGAGCAGCATTTCGGTGTGGGCCACAAGGAGCGCCTGAAGCAGATCAAGGAAGACGTGCACGTTCTCACGCTGACGGCGACACCCATTCCGCGCACGCTGCAATTGGCACTGTCGGGCGTGCGCGAGCTGTCGTTGATCACGACACCGCCGGTCGATCGCTTGGCGGTGCGCACATATATTTCGCCGACTGACCCGGTGATCCTGCGCGAGGCTCTGCGACGCGAACGCTATCGTGGGGGACAGTCGTTTTACGTCGTGCCGCGCATCGCGGATCTGGACGACGTGGCAGAATTCCTGGCCGAACACACGCCAGAGCTGCGCACCGCCCGCGCCCACGGTCAGCTCACACCCACCGAGCTCGAAGACGTCATGACAGCGTTCTACGATGGCCAGTACGACGTGCTGCTGTCGACGGCGATCGTGGAGTCGGGTCTCGACATTCCCAACGCCAACACGCTGATCGTGCATCGCGCAGACATGTTCGGGCTGGCGCAGCTCTACCAGTTGCGCGGACGGGTGGGACGCTCCAAGACGCGCGCTTATGCCTACCTCACCACCCCTGTCGGCCAGAAGTTGACCGAGGGCGCGGAGAAGCGGCTGAAGGTACTACAATCCCTGGATACCTTGGGGGCAGGCTTCTCACTCGCCAGTCACGATCTCGACATTCGCGGAGCTGGTAATCTGCTGGGCGACGAGCAGTCGGGCCACATCAAGGAAGTGGGCTTCGAGTTGTATCAGGCGATGTTAGAGGAAACGATCGCCGCCCTCAAAGGTGGCGACTTGGGCGAGACCGCAGACCAGTGGAGCCCGCAAATTCAGCTCGGCACGCCGGTGCTGTTGCCCGAGACCTACGTGGCCGATCTGCAGGTGCGGCTCGGGTTGTACCGACGGCTCAGTACGCTGGCCAAACGCAGCGACATCGACGAGTTCGGCGCGGAGTTGGTGGACCGGTTCGGGCAACTGCCCGCCGAGGTCGAGCACCTGCTGGACGTTGTGGAGATCAAGGCGCTGTGCCGCGAGGCCAATATCGCGCAGATCGACGCCGGTACGAAGGGCGCTTCGATCGTGTTCCGCAAAGGCCAGTTTGCCAATCCGGAGGGGTTGGTAAAATTCATTGCAGCGTCGAAGGGCGCCATGAAGGTCGCCGCGGATATGAAGATCGTTTATCGCGGCGACTGGGAGGATGCATCGGTGCGCATGCGCAGTGTGCGGCTTTTGGTGCAGGAATTAGCGCGACTCGCCAAGGCGGGCTGAGCGACACTTGCGGTGATCGGAGACGTCGGGCCGCGTCAAACCTTCTCTGGGGTCAGTGCTGCTTTTTTCGCCTTCTTCGCCTGTTTGTTCGCCTCAGCCAGGGCCGCCAAACGCGCCTGATTGTCGGGCGTCACCATACCGGCCGACAGTATGATCTTGGCTGCGTCTTCAACCGACATGTCGATAATCGTGACTTTGCTGCGTGGCACGAACACGGTGAACCCCGAGGGGGGCATGAGGTGCGTCGGCATGAACACCGCAACCAGGTCCTGACCAGGGGCCACGGCGCTGAATTCGCGGCTGGCTTGGCCCGTGACGAAGACGATCGCCCAGATGCCGGGCGACGGAAACTCCATCAAGCCGACCTTCTGGAAGGGCTGTTCGGGTCCCGTCGCCGACACCACGGACTCGAAAATCTGCTTCAGGGCCTTGTAGACATTGCGCACGATCGGCATGCGGTCGAGCATCTGCTCGCCCGCCCCGATCAGCGACCGGCCGATCAGGTTGGCGGCGAGCGCGCCGATAATGGTCACGACGACGAAGGCGAACAGCAGGCCGGCACCTGGGACGGCGAAGGGCAGATAGTTATCCGGGTTGTAGGCGCGAGGGATGTAGGGCTTCACCCAGTGATCGAACGCAGTGATGACGTACCACGTGGTGTAGAGCGTGATCATCACCGGGCCTACGACGACGAGGCCGGTGAGGAAATAATTGCGCAGTCGCGTTGACAAGCGGACTTTGTGGACCGGCTCGACCGCTCCGGCCACGACGGCGGTTGGCGCGAGGTCGCTGGCGCCTGGGTGTTTTGGGCTGCTCTTGGAGTTCACCTGCATGCGATCCCCAGCCTCCCGGGGGCCCTCCCCTTCATTGTCCGCGTTCGCCGAAGATCCAGCGCCCGGATTGCGCAAGATCGACCGCTGAGTATCCACGATTTACCATATTGGCGGCGTTGGAGGGCACTTTCACACAATCTCGTTACAATAGTCTTCCTCGTCTTGAAAAAATGCCGCGCGGGGAGCAAGTTCTACGTCGGTATACTGAGTTCATCCTTTCGTTGGAACCCAATGCCCCCGACAGCGTTTTGAGGGTTATTGGGGGTGCGTAAAATGGTACATGTGCTGACACGGGAACAGATTTATCGCTTCGGTCCAGCCCCCTCGCTGCTGGCGCCCATCGGCATGCAGGCCTGGAACGGTCTGGCGGCTCGCGGGCACATTCACGCCGTTTATACTCTGGTCGGCTGCCCAGCGCCTCTCGCCGGCAGTTGGGTTCTCGTGCGGCGAGCCGCTGACGGCCATTTCGAAGCGCTGGCCACCGGTTTTGCCCAATACGATTGCGCCAGTCTAAATCTGGCCGAAATTCGCCATTTGGCGGCGAACCTCGGGGCCAATGAAGTCCATCTGAACAGCTCGACCGCGTCGCGTGAGGACAACGCTGCGGTTGCTTCAGAAATCGCTCAAGTCGAAGGCTTGGAGCATCACGTCGCCTGACGGCGTCGCTTTGGGTCACCTTGCGGCCCGCGGCGAGATTTTGAGAAGCTTGCCATCGGGGCTGTCGGTCAGCACCCAAAGCGCCCCATCGGGGCCCTGCCGCACATCGCGAATACGCTCCCCGACGTCGTTCAATAGGACTTCCTCGCCGACGATTTTGTCGCCCGCGCGGACCAATCGATGTAGGGCACGGCTCACCAAACCACCGACGAACAGGTTGCCCTTCCAGGAGGGTTCGCGATCAGAGGTATAAAACGTCATGCCCGATGGCGCGATCGAGGGCACCCAGTAATAAATGGGCTGCTCCATGCCGTCGCGCTGGGCCGACTCGTGCAGTTTGGCGCCGGAATAGTCGATTCCATAGCCGATGATGGGCCATCCGTAATTCAAGCCGGCTTTGGCGATATTCACCTCGTCCCCACCGCGCGGACCGTGCTCGACCACCCAAAGCTGACCCGACTCCGGTTCAATGGCGGCCGATTGAGGGTTGCGGTGTCCCCAGCTCCAGATTTCGGGACTCGCATCGGGCTTGCCGACGAATGGGTTGTCGGCGGGCACCCGGCCGTCCGCCTCGATGCGCACGACCTTGCCCCAATGCCGCGACAGGTCCTGGGCGTACTGCATTTGAAAACGCTCGCCCAGAGCCACGAACAGACGACCGTCCGGCGCGAACGTCAGCCGGCACCCGAAATGAAGCCCGCCCGTGGCTGCAGGCTGCTGGCGAAAAACGATCGTCACGTCGTCCAACCGACCGCCAGTGCCGTCCCGCACGAGGCGTGCTCGGGCGACGGTCGAGCCGTTGGTGCGGCCCTCGCGGGGCTCCGCGTAGCAGATATGCAGCAGGCTCGATGCCGCGAAGTCGGGAGCAAGGACGATATCGAGCATGCCACCCTGGTTGGTCGCAGCGACGGCGGGAACGCCTGTCAGTGGCGGAGAGACGGCGCCCTTCTGATCGACCAAGCGTATTCGTCCGGGACGTTCCGTGACGATCATGCGGCCGTCGGGCAGGACCTGAAGCCCCCAGGGATGCTCGAGGCCCTTGGCCACCATCTCGACAGTTACCGGAACGGTGTTCTCGGGGGCGGGCGCGCGCGTGATCTGGGCGAGCCCCGACTGCACTCCCAAGACAGCCCACCCGACGACCAGCGCACCCAGCTTGACCAGACGATACATCGACGTCTCCCGTTGATCTCCTCTCGAAACGCGACAGGGGCGCGCGCGTTCAGTCGTCGCCGGTCAACGGTGCCCCGCTCAGCGCCCACGGATGCCCGAAACCCACGGCCACGATCCGCTGCACGATGCGGTCGGGGTCGGGGAGGAAGCCGTGTTCGAAAGCCACCACGCGCAATTGAGTGGCGACCGCATCCACAAGCTCGCTCGGCTGGAGTAAAAACTGCGGATTCGACGGGCGGCCATATTTTTCGTTCCCGGCGGCGAACGTTTCATAGATCAGCACGCCGTCTGCCGCCACGCACGCCACGATGGCTGGCAGGATCGGCCGCCAGAGGTAATTCGTAACCACCACGCCGTCGAAGGCCGCTGGTCGAACGGGAAATACCCCACCCGTCTCCAAGTCGGCTTCGATCACCTTTACATCGGCCAGGCCCAGCGTGTTGGCCCGCGCCTGCGTGATGTCTCGGTCGATGCCAACCATGTGCCGGCCTGCCGCAGCCCCCAGGACCAAGTGTCGCCCACCCCCGCACGCCACGTCCAACACTCGGCCGCCTTGCCGAATTCCCCCGAAAAACCGGGCCACCCAGGGTGATGGCTGGGCCATGTCAATCGTTCGATCACGCATCGTTGGATCCTGGAACCATTTGTCTTCGGGTCGCACGCCGCCATATAAGGCGTTATGTCCAGCCCGCGAACAACCCGCCTCGCCAAAATGAACGGCCTCGGCAACGAGATCGTCGTGGCCGATCTGCGCCCGCGCACTGCGTCTTTGGCCCCTGCCGTTGTTCAGGCCATTTGTGCCGATCCACGGTGGCGGTTCGATCAATTGATGGCGCTGGGCAAGCCGATTACGCCCCAGACGCAAGCCTTCATCCGGATTTACAACGCCGATGGATCCGAAGCCGGCGCCTGTGGGAACGGGATGCGCTGCGTGGGCCTCTTTGCCTCCCAACTCGGCGCGCCCGGCCACCAGCTCTACGAGACGACGGCAGGCGTGCTCGATGTCGATGTCGAAACCGCACCGTCGCGCATCACTGTCAATATGGGCCGCCCCCGGTTCGGTTGGGCGGATATTCCCCTGGCCGAACCATTTCACGACACCCGGCATATCGAATTGCAAATCGGACCCATCGACGACCCGATTTTGCATTCCCCCTCCGTCGTCAACGTCGGCAATCCGCACGCCGTGTTCTGGGTCGACGACGTGGAGCGCTTCGATCTGGCGCGGATCGGATCGCTGCTCGAGCATCACCCGATGTTTCCCGAGCGCGCCAACATTTCGCTTGCCCACGTAGAGTCGCGCTCGAGCATTCGCTTGCGCACCTGGGAGCGCGGTGCCGGATTGACGCAAGCCTGCGGATCGGCGGCCTGTGCGGCGGCCGTGTGCGCCGCGCGTCGCCGGTTCACAGATCGCCAAGTTCGCGTGATGCTGCCCGGTGGACCGCTCGACATTGTTTGGCGGGAGAGCGACGACAGTATTCTGATGACCGGTCCTGCGGAACTCGAGCATAGCGAGTTCGTCGACCTCGAGGGGTTGATCCATGGGCGCGTCTGATATCGAAGCGGTGGCGCTGCCCGAGGACCCCCAGCGCACGCCCCTCGAGCCGAAAATCCTCACCTTCGGCTGTCGCCTCAACGCCTACGAATCGGAGGTGATGCGCCGACATGCGATCGCCGCCGACATCGGCGAAACCGTCATCGTGAACACCTGCGCCGTCACAGCCGAAGCCGTGCGGCAGGCGACCCAGGCCATTCGCCGGGCCCGACGCGAACATCCCACCGCGCGGATTGTCGTCACCGGCTGCGCAGCGCAGACCGAGCCTGCGCGGTTCGCCGCTATGCCGGAAGTCGACCACGTTCTGGGCAATGGGGAGAAGACGACGGCAGCCGCTTGGCAGGGGCTCTCTCTTGAGGGCAGCGAGCGCGTGAGGGTCGACGACATCACGTCGGTGCGGGAAACCGCGGGCCACCTGATCGACGGCTTCGGCGTGCGCACGCGGGCCTACGTGCAGGTCCAGAACGGCTGCGATCATCGCTGCACCTTCTGCATCATCCCCTACGGGCGCGGCCCCTCACGGTCTGTTCCCGGCGGCGAAGTCGTCGCCCAGGTGCGACGGCTGGTCGAAGCGGGCTACCTCGAAATCGTGCTGACGGGTGTCGACATCACATCCTATGGTGGCGATCTACCGGGACAGCCCTCGCTCGGGCGGCTGGTGCGCCAGATTTTGCGCCATGTGCCCGAACTCGCACGCTTGCGGCTGTCCTCGATCGACCAGATCGAGGTTGATCCCGACCTCATCGCTGCGCTGGCGGACGAAGAGCGCCTCATGCCGCACATCCATTTGTCGCTCCAGGCGGGCAACGACTTGATTCTGAAGCGCATGAAGCGGCGCCATCTGCGCGCTGACGCCATTCGGTTCTGCGACGATGCGCGGCGGTTGCGGCCCGACATCGTCTTCGGCGCCGATATGATCGCGGGATTTCCCACCGAAACCGACGGCATGTTCGATGACACGTTGGCGTTGGTGGACGACTGCGGCTTGTCGTTTTTGCATGTCTTTCCCTATTCCGCGCGGCAAGGAACACCGGCCGCCCGCATGCCAGCTGTCAACCGTGCCGTCGTGAGGGAACGCGCGCACCGCTTGCGCAACAAGGGTGATGCGGCGTTACACCGTCATCTTTCCGGCCAGTTGGGTCGTATATTGGACGTGGTGGTGGAAGGTGAAAGCATGGGTCGGGCTCGCGATTTCACGGGCGTGCGTCTGACTGGCCAAGTGGCCGGTCTCAGGTTGAACGCGCGCGTGACGGGTCATGACCAGCGGGTGCTTGTCGGTGAGGTCGCCGAGTGAGCACCGTCGAACCCAAGAAGCCGGGCCTCTTCGGGCGACTGTTCGGTCGCCGCGATGATGCCGACGAAGCACGCGCGCGCCCAGACGACGCGGGGATCGTCGAGGTCGAGGCACCACGTTTTCCCATCGAAGCCGAACAGACGGTGGACGCTGCGGCTTTGCCTGTGGAGTCCGAAGCGACCACCGCCACGAGCGAACCCCACAGTGCTGCTATCGCTGCGGTCGAAAAGGTCGGCTGGTTTCAACGCCTGAAGACGGGGCTCGGCAAGACATCCGCCAAGCTCTCCGAGGGCATCACCGGGCTTTTCACCAAGCGCAAGCTGGACGCCACGACGCTCGATGATTTGGAAGATCTGCTGATCCAAGCCGATCTGGGCGTCGAGACGGCGATGCGCATCACTCAGGCGATCTCAAAAGGGCGTTACGACAAAGGCATCTCTGCCGATGAGGTGCGCGCGATACTGGCCGAGGAGGTGGAGCGGGTGCTGACGCCTGTGGCAAAGCCACTCGTCGTCAACGCCCACCGCAAGCCCCATGTCATTCTCGTCGTCGGCGTCAACGGCAACGGCAAAACTACGACGATCGGTAAGCTTGCCCAGCAGTTTCGCGCCAACGGCCATAAAGTGATGATGGCAGCGGGTGACACGTTCCGCGCCGCGGCCATCGACCAGTTGAAAATCTGGGGTGACCGTACGGGTGCTACGGTTGTGGCAAGAAGTGTCGGTTCGGATTCGTCTGGCCTTGCCTACGAGGCGCTGGAAGCGGCGAAGAAGGGTGGCCACGACGTTCTGCTGATCGATACCGCCGGGCGGCTGCAGAACAAACACGTGCTGATGGAAGAACTGGAGAAGCTGATCCGGGTTCTGCGCAAGCTCGATCCGTCGGCACCCCATGACGTGCTGCTCGTCCTGGATGCAACAACGGGCCAAAATGCCCTGTCACAGGTCGAAGTATTTCGGGAAAAAGCAGGCGTTACGGGCCTCGTCATGACGAAACTCGACGGTACGGCGCGTGGCGGGATTCTGGTGGCCATCGCCGCCAAATTCGGACTACCCGTCCATGCCATCGGCGTTGGCGAAGGTGTGGATGACCTGCAAGCCTTCGATGCTGCGGAATTCGCAAAAGCGATCGCAGATGCTTAATGAAACCTGAAAGCTGCTCGCGAACGAAGCAGCAAGACTAATCCGTCATATTGGTGGCTCAAAGGGACCGAAACGAACGTCATGCGCTGGATCAAACGCCATTTCCCGTTCACCGGGGAGCAGACGCTCAACATCACGAGCGAAATGGGACCCATTCTCACGATGTTCATCGTGAACTTCGCTTTCGGTGTCGAGGCGGGGGTCTGGTCTCTCATCGGGACGGCGCTCGTCGCGCTCGTCGCTTCGCTCATCGTGCTGAAACGGCCGCCGATCATGCCGTTCATCGCGGGCGCGGTGACCATCACATTCGGGACGCTGACCCTCCTGACAGGCGATCCGATTTGGGTCCAGATCAAAGTGACGGTGTTCAATGCGCTGGTCGCTCTCCTGCTGTTTTACGGTCTGACCCAGCGCAAGTATTTCTTCGAGTTCGTGTTCGGGAAGACCTTTCACTATACCGAAGACGGCTGGTTTCAGCTCACGCGCAACGTCGCCATTTTCTTCATCATCACGGCTATCGCGAACGAAGCCGTCCGCTTGGGCTTCGCGTCCGCAGAGATCCCCTGCCCTGCCGGCTGGCAGTGGCTGATGCACAAGCCGATTCTGACCGGCCTCGACATCTGGATGATTTTCAAGCTGTTCATCGTCATGCCGCTGACCGGGTTGTATCTGGTCTGCCAGGTACGGCTGATGCAGAAGTTCAGGCTTCCCGAGCCGCAGAAAGTGCGCGCGAAAGTGACCCCTTGAGCGGGCGGGTTCGATCCCCGAAGAGTGGGATTGGCGCCCGAGGAGACGAGCGATGATACCCCCCGACAAGCCGAGTTCGGCACATGACGCTGCGGCAGACCGTCAGCAGACGTTGAAGTTCGCCATCGAGCTGGGTCCGCTGGTGGTCTTTCTGATCGCTTGGATGCTGTTCGGAATGAAATGGGCCACGGGCCTCATCATGATCGCGACGGTCATTTCAATGATCGCCTCGCATCGCATGTTGGGGCGCATATCGCCCGCCCTCATCGCCACGACAGTGCTGGTGATCGCGTTCGGAACCCTGACGCTGCTGCTCGATGATCCTCGCTTCATTCAGATGAAACCGACGATGGTTTATGCGCTTTTTGCAGCCGCCCTCTTCATCAGCCACATTGTAAAAAAACCCGTTTTGCAGGTTATATTGGGCGAAGCACTTCACTTGACGGACGAAGGATGGAGACGGTTGTCGCTGCGCTGGGGCTTTTTCTTTGCCGCCATGGCCGTGGTCAATGAAATCGTGCGACAGATGTTCAGCGAAGGCACGTGGGTCGCCTTCAAAGTGGCGGGCTTTCCGGTGCTCACGATCGTGTTCATCATCACTCAGGCCGGCATGATGCAGCGTCATCAATCCCAGTCCAAAGTCGATAAAACCTCAGCCTAAGTATTATTCGTCGTCTGGTGTAGTTTTCGCCCCACGTGGACACTGCCTTTTATTTGGGCAGGATAAATCCTTTGAAGCTGGGAACTTGGAAGGTTAGGTCTTTTTCTGGGCGCGAACGCGCGTCGGTTGGACCATCAACTCCGGAACAGTCTGCCAACAACATTGACCGCAGCAAAGCGGCGAACAATATCGGGCGCAATGAAACGCGAAATTGGAAATGCCATCCGACTCGATCACTCCCCCCTTCACCTTCTGCATCGCGCCGGGCAGTGCGCGGGAGATATCTATAGCGCGGAAATGAGTCCCATCGCGATCACCCCCCGGCAATTCGCCGTGTTGGCGACTGTTGCCGGTGCTGAAGGACTGAGCCAAACCGAGCTGGTCGTGCGCACGGGAATAGACCGCTCGACCCTTGCCGATATCGTCGGGCGGATGCTGAGAAAGGGCCTGTTGCATCGCCGGCGCACGAAGGACGATGCGCGTGCCTATGCCGTTCGTCTGACGGAGGAGGGCCGGCGCATCTTTGAATCGGCGGAGCCGATCGTGAGACGAGTCGACGGCCGGTTGCTGGAGACCATTCCCGAAAAGCGCCGCCAACAGTTTCTCGAGGATTTGGCAATGCTCGTGGAGCTTTTGAACCGACCCGAGGCGACAATCCCACGCGCCAAGTAGTTGGGGCCGATGATGCCCCGCCCCCGAACGCGTCGCCGGGGGCAATGTTCAGGGCGATTTACGCGGCTTTCTGCAGCAAGCCGCGATTGATCAACGTTTCGGCGATCTGCACTGCGTTGAGGGCGGCGCCTTTCAGAAGATTGTCCGACACGATCCACATCGCCAAGCCGTTCTCGACGGTGGCGTCCTCTCGGATGCGCGACACGTAGGTGGCGAACTCGCCGGCAGCATCGACCGGGGTCACGTAGCCCCCGTCCTCACGCTTGTCGACGACCATGACGCCGGGCGCCTCACGCAGAATGGCGCGCGCCTCTTCGACAGTAATCGGGTTCTCGAACTCGATGTTCACCGATTCGGAATGGCCGACGAACACCGGCACGCGCACGCAGGTCGCGGTCAGCTTGATCTTGGGATCGAGGATCTTCTTGGTCTCGACCAGCATCTTCCATTCCTCTTTCGTGTAACCGTCCTCCATGAAGGCGTCGATATGAGGAATGCAATTGAAGGCGATTTGCTTGGTGAACTTCTTGGGTTCCTGCTCGCTACCGGGCACATACTTGCCCTTGGTCTGGTGCCACAGCTCGTCCATGCCCTCCTTGCCTGCGCCCGACACCGATTGATAGGTGGACACCACGACACGGGTGATCTTGGCCACATCGTGCAGCGGCTTCAAGACGACGACGAGCTGCGCCGTCGAGCAATTCGGGTTGGCGATGATGCGCTTCTTGGTGAACCCGCGCACGGCCTCGGGGTTCACCTCGGGCACGATCAAGGGCACGTCCTGATCGTAGCGCCAGCACGAGGAATTATCGATCACGACGCATCCGGCGGCGGCGATCTTCGGGCTCCATTCCTTGGACACGGCTGAACCCGCCGACATCAAGCAGATATCGACGCGGCGCCAATCGAAGGTGTTCAAGTCTTCGCATTTCAAGCTGTCGTCACCATAGGAGACTTCGATCCCCACGGAACGACGCGAAGCAATGGCGTGCACTGCGTCGGCTGGAAACTGCCGCTCGGCCAGCACATTGAGAATTTCCCGGCCCACGTTGCCCGTGGCCCCGACAATTGCGACCCTATAGCCCATCTGGCGCGTCCTCTTCAGGTCAAGCAGTGAAGGCAATCCGGCCCCGCTGCGGCACATGAGTGCGAACCGGTGAAATAAGGGTTGGCGTGCAGGGCATCAAGCGCAAACTCGAACCTGGCCGGACCGCCCGTCGATCATGGCGCGCTGGAATGCCAGAACGCCGACACCTTCCCCATTTTCCGAACCGGTGGTAATCTGGCCTCATGCAGGACAGACCCGACCGAAATGAAGCCGAAGATATCCGTGAAGGCGGCCCTTACGCGGACTTCATTCGCCGCCTCGTCGAGAGCGGTCGCTACGGCAGCACCGCCGAGGTCATATTGGATGCGTTGGCCCTGCTCCAAGAGCGCGAAATCGCCCGCAGCGCCTATGACGACCACATGCGCAAACTCGTCCAGGTCGGCATCAACCAAGCCGATCGCGGGGAAATGCTGCCGGCAGACGAGGTGTTTGACCGCCTCGAGGCCAAATTCCGCGCATTGGCTGATCGCGATGCCAATCCATGAAAGTGCAGCTAGCAGCAATCGCCGATTCCGATCTGGAGGACATCGGCGATCATATCGCGCTGCAAAGTCCATCGAGGGCGGTGACTTTCATTCGTGAATTGAGGGTCAGGGCCCACAGAATCGGTGACTTCCCCCACGCCGGCCCGCCGCGCTTTCACTGGGGGGCCGATGTGCGGATTGCGATCCATGGCCCGTACCTGCTCGTCTACCGGGTTCGCGATGAGATGGTGCAGATTCTACGGGTCGTTCATGGCGCCCGCAATCTCGATGCCCTGTTCGTGGCCGAGCCGCTGCCCGATTGATCGGACCGCTGATTCGGCCTAAGCCATGTCACTCTCCCATCAGCGCAGCGGAACGAGACCCCATGGCCAAGCCTGCCTCCAAGCCCAACACTTATCGTATCGCCGTCATCCCCGGCGACGGCATCGGCAACGAGGTGGTGCCGGAAGGCATCAAGGTGCTTGAAGCGGTGGGCCGCAAATTCGACATCGCCTTCCAGTGGGACAACTTCGGCTGGAGCTGCGAAACCTATAAGAAGACCGGTAAAATGATGCCCGATGATGGGCTCGACCAGATCCGAAACCACGACGCGATCTATCTGGGTGCGGTGGGCTTTCCCGGTGTTCCCGACCACATTTCGTTGTGGGGCTTGCTGATCCCGATCCGGCGCAACTTCCAGCAGTACATCAATCTGCGGCCCGTGCGTCTGTTCGAGGGGGTGGACGGCCCGCTCGCTGGCCGCAAGCCCGGCGATATCGACTACTGGGTCGTGCGTGAAAACAACGAGGGCGAATATTCCTCGATTGGCGGGCGCATGTACGAGGGCACCGAGCTCGAGGGCGCGGTGCAGACCGCGATCTTCACCAAGAAGGGCTGCGACCGCGTGATGCGCTACGCCTTCAACTTGGCGGCGACCCGCAAGCGCAACGAAGTCGCCTCGGCCACCAAATCCAACGGCATTTCAATTTCGATGCCCTACTGGGACGAACGCTTCGCGGCAATCTCGAAGGAATTCCCCAAGGCCAAGACCAGCCAGTTCCACATCGATATCTTGACGGCTCACCTGGTGCGCAATCCGCACTGGTTCGACGTCATCGTCGGCTCGAATTTGTTCGGCGATATCCTCTCGGATCTGGGGCCTGCCACCACCGGCACGATCGCGATTGCGCCGGGCGCCAATATCAACCCGGAGAAGGACTACCCGTCGATGTTCGAGCCCGTCCATGGCTCGGCGCCCGACATCGCCGGCCAGGGCATCTCCAACCCGATCGGCCAGATCTGGTCGGGCGCCATGATGCTCGAGCACCTGGGCCACAAAGACGCCGCCGACGCCATCGTCACGGCCATCGAAAAATTATTGCGCGATACCGACGTGCGCACCCGCGACATGGGCGGCAAGGCCATGTGCACGGAGTTGGGCGATGCGATCGTGGAGTTGGTCAAGGCAGGGTGATGGCGGCCGGGATCAGAGGATGGTTTTTTCTCGGCAAGATGCTGCTCAAAGGTGGATCTTCGTGGACGTGAGGCGACCGTCGATGAAGATTGAAAAGCCAACCAGCTTGCGTGAAGCACCTTGCCCAAGGATCACGGCGCGGACCTTAGCCCGGCCGTTCTCGTAATTCGCCAAGAGATCCAAAACCGTCTGGCTGCCGGAAGTCGAGGCTCGATGTTGGACGACGTTCGACTGCTGGATGGAGACGAAACGGCCAAGCTGCGACAACTGCCGAAATCCGCCGGCACTGCTGACCTGGCGAAAATCCCCGATGAGGTTTTCGGCGAGCCGGTCGTTTACCGCCTCCGGGTTCCAGCTCACAGAGAGGTCGGCAAGGACCCCCTGGACGTATGCCTGCTGTTCGCCCGTCGATTTGTCGATATTCAAGACAAGATAAGTGAGAAGACTTCCGACGACGATGACCAGAGCGCCCAAGCCCATCAAAAGAAATTTTACGAATTTCACGGCGATCTCCGCGTCGAGAGTTTGTCGTTCGAGCTTCGCTATCGTGCCAGTGCAATGTTAAGAACAGCCATCGCGGCCTGTAACGGTTGGCGCCCTCGTCTTTTGTCGCAAACAAGAGCTTAAGTGCCGTCCGATTTCAGTCCGCTACGATGCTTCGTTGCACTGGCTCGAGCCACGCTCATAATGGCAGACCGGATGCGTGGGAGTAGCGATGGGGATGACGCTTGAAGCGCAGGAGAGGACATGGCGAGGACGATCTCGGCTCAGGATCTCATCGGCACCTGGCGGCTCGAGAGTTGGGCGCTCGTCTACGAGGATGGGCGTCAGTCGGATTATCCGCTGGGCCGCGATGCCGTGGGTCGCATTATTTATACGTCCGACGGGCACGTCAGCGCCATGCTGATGCGCGCGGGCCGGCCGCTGCTGGCCGATACGTCACCGGAAGCGAAGGCCCTGGCCTACGATGATTGTTTCGGCTACGTCGGCCGCTACGAGGTGCGTGATGAGGCCGCCTATCACACCATCGAAGTGGCCACGAACGCAGCCCTCGTCGGCATTACGTCGACGCGCCACATTCTCCTGGATGGCGACCGGCTGACCCTGTCGGGCCCGGATTTTTCGCCCGGCGCGCAGCGCTATCAGCGCATCATCTGGCGGCGGGTTTAGCAGGAGATCAACGGGCCATGACGACCGCGCCGAAGGTCGTGGGCGAGGAGGCGATCATCCAAGGTTTCTTGGCGCCCCTGGCTGTTGGCTATCCAGGCGCGTTCGGGCTGCGGGATGATTGCGCGGCGATCACGCCAACGCCCGGGCACGATCTCTTCGTCAAGACCGATCCGGTCGCCGAGGGCGTGCATTTCAGCTCTGGCGACGCGCCCGAGGATATCGGTTGGAAAGCGCTGGCGGTGAATGTTTCTGATCTCGCCGCAAAAGGGGCGACGCCGCGAGCTTATTTGATGGCGCTGAGCTTTCCCGAGGCACCGACCAGTGACTGGATGCAGCGGTTCGCCCGAGGTTTGGGCGACGCACAGGCGGCGTTCGGCATGCATCTGATCGGCGGGGATACGGATCGACGGCCGGGGCCGATCACGATTTCCATCACCGTCTTCGGTGAAGTTCCGACTGGTGCGATGGTGCAGCGGGGAACGGCGAAGGCGGGTGATCTGCTCTATGTCTCCGGCACGCTCGGTTCGGCAGCGGTTGGATTGGCCGTAAAGCAGGACCCGAACTTGGCAGCGACCTGGGGACTGGATGCGGCGAATGTCGATGACCTGCGCGCGCGCCTGCATCGTCCCCAACCGCGCCTACAATTGGCGAGTGCTCTGCGTGCTCACGCCTCGGCTGCGATGGACCTGTCTGACGGCCTTGCCAAAGACCTCGATCGCATGTGCCGGGCGAGCGGTGTCGGCGCTGTCGTCCGTCTTGCCGCTGTGCCGATGTCTGCGGGCGTTGCGCGCGTTGTGGCGGCCGATCCCACGCGATGGGCTGCTGTCGTGGCCAGTGGAGACGATTACGAGGTGTTGGCGGCTGTTCCCCCCGCCGACGCCACGGCGTTCGAACGCGCCGTACGCGCGGCGGCTCCAAGATTGTCCATGAGTTGTATTGGAGCCATGGTGGCAGGCAGCAGCGTCGTGATCGCGCAAACCGATGGCCGCCCCCTTCTCCTCGACCGCACGGGTTGGGAGCATTTCTAGACCGTAGGGAGCAATAGCCCCCTTGGGCGTATTGCGCCGGCGCAAATTCGACATCGCCGATGGAGATTGGGGCGCGGTGCAATTCGCTTCGCTATTGCACCCTACTGCGCCCTACGAGCGTACGGCTTCGGCCTGCCCGCTTGACCAGCTCCGCCAAGGCTCTATCACCCTGCCATGGCAATTGAACTTCTGAGCCTCAAGGGCATCCACCTCACATTTGGCGGCACGCCGCTTCTCACCGGAGCGGATCTGGCGATCAGCGCGGGCGATCGCGTCTGCCTCGTCGGGCGCAACGGATCGGGCAAATCGACGCTGCTGAAGATCGCAGCCGGCGCGCTGGAGCCCGACAGCGGTGAGCGCTTTGCGCATCCCAATTCCCGGTTCGCGTATTTGTCCCAGGAAGTGGACCTGACCGGATATCCGACCACGCTCGCCTATCTCGAAGCCGGCCTCGTGGGCAGCGAGGACGATTACCTGGGCCGGGCGATCCTGGGATCCTTGGGGCTGTCGGGCGAAGAAGACCCCGCATCCCTGTCGGGCGGCGAGGCGCGGCGTGCGGCACTGGCGCGCGCGCTGGCCTCGAGCCCGGACGTGCTGCTGCTCGACGAGCCGACCAACCATCTCGACCTGCCCGCCATCGAATGGTTGGAGTCGGAGCTGGCGTCGTCGCGCTGTGCCATTGTCATGATCAGCCACGATCGGCGGTTTCTCCAGAGGTTGTCGCGGGAAACCGTTTGGCTCGACCGGGGACGCACGCGGCGCATCAATACGGGTTTTGCTGGTTACGAAGACTGGCGCGACGATCTGCTGGAACAGGAAGAAGCGGAGCGCCACAAGCTCGACCGCAAGATCGAACGCGAACAGCAGTGGATGCACGGTGGCGTCACCGGCCGCCGCAAACGCAATGTGCGCCGCGTGGCCGAGCTGGCGCGCATGCGCACTGAGCGCCGCGATCAGCGGCAGGTGCAGGGCAACGTGCGCCTCACCACCACCGAGGGTGGCCAATCCGGCAAGCTCGTCATCGAAACGAAGGGCATCTCCAAAGCCTACGACGGCCGCCCGATCGTCGCGGATCTCTCGTTACGCATCGGCCGGGGAGATCGGCTTGGCATCGTGGGGCCCAATGGTGCGGGCAAGACAACGCTCATCGGCCTGCTCACGGGAACGCTGGAGCCGGACGCTGGTACGCTCAAGCTCGGGGCCGGCCTCGAAATGGTGACGTTGGACCAGCGGCGCGAGTCGCTCGATCCCACGTGGACCGTGTCGGAAGCGCTGACCGGCGGGCGCGGTGATCAAGTCATGGTCGGCGGGCGGGCGCGGCACGTGGCCAGCTACATGAAGGATTTCCTGTTCTCGCCCGAACAGACGCGCACGCCGCTGGCCGTGTTGTCGGGTGGCGAGCGCGGCCGGTTGATGCTGGCGCGTGCCCTGGCCAAACCGTCGAACCTGCTGGTGCTCGACGAACCGACCAACGATCTCGACCTCGAAACGCTCGACCTGCTGCAGGAGCAGTTGGCCGAGTATGCGGGAACCGTGCTCCTGGTCAGCCATGATCGTGATTTCCTCGACCGCGTCGTGACCTCCGTTCTGGCGGCGGACGGCGACGGACGATGGACGGAGTATGCCGGCGGCTATGCCGACATGCTGGCCCAGCGCCGGGGCACCGATTTGACGAAGACGGAACGGTCCAAGAGCGGTCGCGGCGGACCGTCACCCGGCAACACCGGCGCGTCGGCGCAGGGCGCAAAACGCAAACTCTCCTTCAAGGAGAAGCACGCGTTGGAGACCTTGCCGAAAACCATGGCGGCGTTGACGTCAGAGATCGCGGTCCTGCAACGCAAGTTGTCCGATTCCAATCTCTACAGCCGCGACAACGCAAAATTCACCTCGACTTCGAAACGCCTCGCCGCCGCCGAAGCCGAACACGCCGCCGCCGAAGAACAGTGGCTGGCGCTCGAAATTCAGCGCGAGGAAGTCGAAGGGCGGGGGTGAGGTCGTCATCAAGACAGGCCGCGCCTCCTCAATCGGTTTCCCGGACGCCGCGCGCCGGGGCGGAAACTTCTGGCGTTCCGGGCTTGGCATTGCTCCCACCTCTCTGTTTCCCGGACGTCGCGCCCGTGGGGCGGCGATCCGGGATCGCGTCGGCGCATGGCTGTGGTGACAGTTCCAGATCGAGATTGCGTATCGCGCAGCAACGGCGCGATTGAACCTCTACGGCCGGCGACGCGATCCCGGGTCTCGCTTTCGCTCGGCCGGGCAACAGGTTTCTATCGGTGTTGATCATGGGAGTGTCTGCCCATATGGTTTGGTTCGTGTCCCTTGGACATGGTCCATACCGCGCCATACGGGCTGGGCTGGCGGCGGGAATGGGATCAAGGGGGAACGTGAGATGTCGACTGCGCAAGGTTATCGGCTGTGCGCGGCTGCGCTCGGGCTCATCGCGGGTTGTCTGGCGCTGGGCTTGTCGGGCGCGCAGGCGGCCACGGGCAGCGCCGTCGAGCCGCTCTATCTCGCGGGCATCCCGGTTGATTTCATTCTGTTCGCCCTCACGCTCCTCGGGGTGGCCCTCTTTCATCATTATACGATGGCCGTTGCACTGACGGGACTCGCGACCATCACCGCCTACAAGCTGATCTTCACCGGCTTCAAATTCGGTACGGGCTTGACTGGCCTCGGTGGGCACATGGCGCACGAGTGGGTCATTCTGGCCAATCTGTTCGGCCTGCTGATGGGGTTCGCGCTGCTGTCGCGGCATTTCGAGGACAGTAAGATCCCCGACGTGATGCCGGCCTATCTTCCCGACGGTTGGAAGGGCGGCTTCATGCTGCTCGTGCTCGTGTTCGTGACCTCCAGTTTTCTCGACAACATCGCCGCCGCCCTGATCGGCGGCACAGTCGCGCGGCACGTCTTCAAGGGCAAGGTCGGCATCGGCTATCTGGCGGCAATCGTGGCCGCGTCGAATGCGGGCGGCTCGGGCAGCGTCGTGGGCGACACGACGACGACGATGATGTGGATCGATGGCGTCAGTCCGTTCAGTGTCGTCGATGCCTACGTCGCCGCTGGGCTGGCGCTGGTGATCTTCGGCATCCCGGCAGCCTTCCAGCAACATCGCATTCAGCCGATCGCGACCGATGCGCCACCCGGCGTGATCCTCGACTGGACCCGGTTCGGCATCGTGGTCGCTATGCTGGTCGGCGCCATCATGGCCAATGTGATCGCCAACTTGCGCTTTCCCGCGATGCTCGAAGTCCTTCCTGTCATCGGCATCGCCGTTTGGGTCGTGTTGATCCTGACGGCGGCTCTGCGCAAGCCCGATTGGTCGGTTATGCCCGAGACGTTCAAGGGCACGATCTTCCTGCTCGCGCTCGTCACCTCGGCTTCGATGATGCCCGTCGAGAAACTGCCACTGGCGTCTTGGCAAACGGCGTTGGGCCTGGGGTTTGTCTCGGCGGTGTTCGACAACATTCCGCTGACGGCGCTGGCCCTGAAGCAAGGCGGCTACGATTGGGGGTATCTCGCCTATGCCGTGGGCTTCGGCGGCTCGATGATCTGGTTTGGATCGTCGGCCGGCGTGGCGCTGGCCAACATGTACCCGGAAGCCAAATCGGTGGGGCTATGGCTGCGGCACGGTTGGCATGTGGCCGTCGCCTACGTGATCGGCTTCTTCTTCATGCTGCTGGTCCTGGGATGGAAACCCGATGCCCCCCACAAAAAAGTGGGAGAGGTTCCCGCTCCACCCGCTGTGATCGTGGCGCTGGCGGCGCGCTGACGTTACGCGGATCGGCACGCAAAAAAGGGCGCAACCCGCGCCCTTTTTTCATGTCTGAAGCTGTGCAAACCCAGCACGGTGTACCAGGCCATGTTGGGTCGCGGCCGAGTGGCCTTGACCCAACCTACGCCCCACCGCGCCTTGGCGATCCACGTGATCGTCAGTGAATGTCGTCTTGTTCGGCGAAGGCGCGTTTGAGGTCTTCGATGGTGAAGCCGGGCTTGCGGGCCTGGTCGAGGATGACCGCTTCCTTGCGCGCGAGCAGATCGCAAGCGGCAGGAATTTTGTCGGCCACCGCATGGGGAATGACGACGGCGCCGTGCCGGTCGGCGTGAATGAGATCGCCCGAGCGCACGAGCATGCCGTGAATGCGGACTTCTTGGCCGAAGCCCGATAGGTGGACGTGCGCGTGGCTGGGCGCAATCGAGCCCGCGAGCGCCTGGAAACCCGGCGCCCACGCCGGAATGTCGCGAATGCAGCCGTCGGTGATCACGCCCAGTGAGCCCAGGGCCTTGTGTACGGTCGACTGCACTTCACCCCAGAAAGCGCCGAAGCCGACATCGTGGCCGTCGAGGTCTTGAATGACGGTGATGGTGGGGGCGGGCTTTGTCGCAATGTACTCGTAATAGCTGACCCGCTGATCGCGCGCCGGTTTACCGGTGAGTTCGTTGGGGTGCGAGGAGCGAATGGTGGCCGTGCGCGCATAACCCACCATCGGCTCGAGATCCGGGAACGGGCAGACCAGCGGCTTCGTCGTGAAGCCCGTGGCGCGACGTTCAGGCGCCACGATTTCCAGCGCATTACAGATCGTCGGCGTGTCGACAGCGCGCAGCTTCGCGAGCAGATCGGCGGAATGGTTCATGGGTGTTTCCTCATGGAGTTTTGCGGCTGGTGATCACTCTAGGGCATGACGCCCGGCTTGCCCATGGCGAAGCAATTGGCGTCTCTGAGCGTCACGAACAATGCCCGACGCAGGGCTGCGCCGGGCATTGTTTGTCGTCGTGTGGCTCGAGGCCGATGGCGCGTCACTCGACGGCAGCGACTTCACCCGTCGTCGATTCCGTGACGAGATCGCGAGCCTGGATGATCCAGTTGCCCTTCTCGATGGCGCCATCCATTTTCAGCGCTTCTTCGACGTTGGCGATATCATCGTCCGAGAAGTTGGCGATCTGCTCGTACTTGATGACGTTGAGATGCGCGAGGCGGGCAGACAGCTCTTTGGAGATGCCCGTGATCTTCGTCAGATCATCCGCATCGCCCTTGAATTTCTTGAAGCCCTTCCAGGCGGCCGACAACTTGCGCGCGCGCGCATCCGTGCGCTCGACGATACGGGCGGCCTTGCCGCGGCGACCACGCAGATAATAAAGCTTCGCGCGCCGCACCTTGCCGCGCCGAATGACTTCGATCTCGGCGATGTGAGGCGAGTAGATCGGGAACACCCGCTCGACGCCCTCGCCGTAAGAAATCTTGCGGACCGTGAAGCTCTCGTTGATGCCGTGGCCGGCGCGCGAGATGCAGACGCCCTCGTAGGCCTGAACGCGGGCCGTGGTCGGCCGGGCGTCGGCCTTTTTGGCGCCTTTGCCCGCATTGGCCTTGCTCTTGGGGTCTTCGGCGTCCTCGATGACGCGGACCATCACCTTCAAGGTGTCGCCCGGGCCGAACTCGGGAACCGGCCGCTGGGCCAGAATCGTCTGAATCTGCTCGCGCTCGAGCTCTTGAATGATGTTCATGACTTGTTTTCCTTGTCGTTGGCGTCATGGCAGAGGAGCTGCGTCGCTGAAACAGCAGAGCAGCTCGTGCAAACCCGTGAGGGCGACCCGGTGAAGGGCAAATCCACGTGTGATGGGATTTGGTGGGGTGTTAGCCGATTGCCAGGCTTTTGTCGACAGGCACGTCGAGGCCCCATTTCGTGGCCCGGGAACAGTCGACGCCACGCAAGTGCTTCCGAATTCGCCGGATTGTGCGCTAGCTTATCCTCCTTCGGAACCGCGCCGCAGAGCGCTTCTTTCCGGACAGGAGAGGAAAACGCCATGAACAAGCGATCCGGACTGCTTTTTTGCTCGATGGCCGTGCTCGGGAGTGTGCTGGCCACCCCTGCGATGCTCTACGCCGAAACGCCCAAGCGCGGCGGCACGCTGACGTTTGCCGTGGTGGCCAGTCCACCCAGCTACGACTGCCATGCGGAGACCACCTTCAGCATGGTGCAGCCCGTCTCTCCGCATTATTCGCTGCTCCTGAAAGTCGATGGCGCGAACTACCCGAAGGTGGCTGGGGACCTCGCCGAGAGCTGGACGGTGTCGCCCGACAGCCTGACGTTTACATTCAAGTTGCATCGCAACGTCAAATTCCACGACGGGATGCCGCTGACCTCGACCGACGTGAAGGCCAGCTATGAGCGCATCATGCGTCCGCCAGAGGGCGTGATCTCGGTACGCCAGTCCTATTACAAGGATTTCGGCGCCATCGAGACGCCCGACGCTCACACCGTTGTTTTCAAGATGAAGGCCCCCGTCGCGGGCGTGCTCGAGCTTTTGGCCTCCCCCTTCAACTGCATCTACAGCGCCGCCAAGCTCGCCAAAGGTGGCGGCTATCCCGGCAAGGAAATCATGGGGTCGGGCGCGTTCCAACTGGTCGAGCACGTGCAGGGCGGGCACCTGACGTCCAAGCGCTTCGACGGTTATTTCAGAGCCGGATTGCCGTACCTCGACGGCTTCAAGATCTTCTTCATCCAATCGAACGCGCTCGTCACCGGTCTCGTCGGCGGTCAATTCGACGCCGAATTCCGCTTCGTCAATCCGCCCGAACGCAATCGCCTGGTCGAGGCGATGGGCGACAAGGTCGTGGTCCACGAAACGCCGCTGGTGGCTGCCAACATCTTCATCTTCAACACGACACGTAAACCCTTCGACGACGTCCGCGTGCGCCAGGCGCTGTCGTTGGCCATCGACCGCTGGGGCGGCGAGGAGACGCTGGGCAAGATCTCTTCGCAGAAATATGTCGGCGGCATCAATCGACCGGGCTCGGCGATGGCGTTGCCGGTGGCTGAGTTGTCCAAGGTCGTCGGTTATTGGAAGGACCCGGAGAAGTCGCGCGCCGAAGCGCGGCGTCTGCTGAAGGAAGCCGGCCACGAGAACTTGGCATTCAAGTTCCTCAACCGCTCCAACATCGCCAGTTATACGGCTGGCGGCGTGTTCGCCATCGACCAGTGGCGGCGGATCGGCGTGACCGCCACGCACGAACAGCTCGAAACGAAGCTCTATCAGGAGAATCTGGCCAAAGGGAATTTCGACGTCGGCATGGAGTTCATTTCCGATTACCTCGACGACCCGACGCAGCATTTCGTCAAGTTCCTATCGAAGAAAATGACGACGCTGGGTTACTCGGGCCATGAAGACACCAAGATCGACGAGCTCTACAACAAGCAGCAACGCATCCTCGATCCCGTCGAACGCACCAAGCTGGTGCGCGAGTTGGATGTCTACACCCTCACCCAGGCTTACGCCGTGCCTCTGCTATGGACCAACCGCATCGTCGTGATGCCGAAAAAAGTCAAAGGCTGGCACATGACGCCCTCGCATTACCTGTCGCAGGATTTGGTGGAGGTTTGGTTGGATAAGTGAGGGGCGGCGCGTGGAATTCAGCCGGGCGCAAGTGCGAAGCGTATTGCGCCGCCACGACCTCCACCGGCCCGTGGAGCCTGTGGCTCGGCGCAGTACGCCAAGGGGCTATTGCGCTACGGGCCTCATCCCCCAGGCACAGTCCCAGCAGGCAATGCCGCAACGTGCGCCGCGATGGCGCTTGGTTGCGTCAACCAAATCTCGTCGCGGTGTTTCAGGATGTGCGCCATGGCGCGACGCAATTGGCGCATGCGGAACGGCTGCCCGAGAATGAACGTGTGCAGGATGAACGGGCACACGAGGGCTTGCCCCTTGCGCGACTGCTCCAGCATCTCGTCGAACTGATCGATCCAGATGTCGGCGAGATCGGTGGCGGTGTGCAGGCGGTTGATCATCATGGGCGAGTCGTTGGTCTCGACCGGATAGGGCATGTTGAGGATGCGGCCACCGCGCGTGCGCATCCAGATCGGCTGATCGTCGAGCGGCCAATCGCACTGGTAGAGGTAGCCCGCCTCCTGCAACAGATCGAGCGTAACGCTGCTCTGCGAGAGCCACGGACCCATCCAGCCGATCGGCTTTTTGCCGGTGAATTTGGTGATCGTGGCGGTGGTTTCGGCGATGAGGCGCGCCTCGTCCTCCTCCCACAGCTCGCCCTGGCGTTCGGAATTGGTGCGCCCGTGCGCCACGAACTCGTCGCCCCGCGCCATCATCCGCTCACCGATCTGAGGGTGGTGGTCGAGGATCAGCGAATTCAGGTTGTGCGTCAGCGGGCAGGCGAGCTCGTCGAAGAGATCGAAAAAGCGCCAGATGCCGACGCGATTGCCGTAGTCGCGCCACGCGTAATTGCGTTGGGTCTGCGGCGCCGTCATGCCGGTGGAGTCCGAGCCCAGCCCCGCGCGGAAGGCGAAATATTCGATGTTGTTGCAGAAGTAGACGGCCAAGTGCTTGCCGCCGGGCCACGCGTACGGCTTGCGCTCAGTGATCGGCACGTAATCGTAGCGAGAGTGGGCGGGTAGTTTCATGGCCAATCCCTCCGTGGCGGCAATCGTTAACGGCTATCGAAACAAGTGTTCGCAGTTCGCGCAAGGAGTCTCAACGGCTCGTGCGTAGTCTCCGCGACCGCGAGACATCGATAGAAACGAACGGCAGCGTCGGAAGATGTGACGATCTCGCACCCGGCGATCTGTTGCCCAACTCGGGGTCTAGACATGGTTTTCAAGAGTATCTTTGCTCTTTCCGCCCTTCTGGCCGGTCTGATTTGTGCTCCGGTCGACGCCGAAGCGCGCGGGGGCCGTCGTGGCGGTTGGTCGAGCGGGTCTTCGTCCAGTCGTACGGTTGCCGTCGTTCCGAGCGTCGGGGTTTCCCGCAACTCATCTTCCGCGTCTCAGCAGCAAGGATCTCCAAGCTCCGACGTTCTGGTCGCCAAACCCCGCTCGCGCGATTATAGCGCCGCCGCTCCGCACGCGACCCCGCCTTCCCAACCCGCCTCTCGCGCTCCGCTCGAGCCGATGACGGTCAAATGCGTGGCAGGTTGCTACTAGATTGCGATTCCCGACCTGCAAGACCGGCCACCATCTTCTCCTGCAACCGCCGCACCTGCACGATCCGCAGGCCCTCGTCGGGCGCCACCGCGTCGTAGGTGAGCAACGCGCCCTTGGCGATGCGGCGCGTGACGGTGGCGCCTTGGGCGAGCCCGATGGGAATGGCGCGCTGGGCGACGGCATCGACGCGCGTCAAGGCGAAGCCGCGATAGGCGTATTCGCCGATGGCGTCCAGCGTCTCGCCGGGCTCGAGGTCGCGTTTGGCGATGCAGCCGACTTCGGCGACGGGCACGGCGCGCGGCTGCATGTGGCTCTCGCCGAAGATCACGGCGGCAGCCGCCGTCAGTGGCACCTCGAGGCTCGTCAGGTGATAGGGCCGGAAGAACGAGTAGTAGGGCCCCGGCCCCAGATGCAAATCGGACATGCGCTCGCGCACGCGGGGATGGCGCATTTCGGCGACGCAGAAGACGCCGGGCGCCACACCCTTCGCCACGCTGAAATCGACGACGCCCTTCTTGGTGAGCAGGCCGCCCTCTGCCTTCGGGCAGAAATAGTTCTGCAGCTCCTCGCGCGGCGCAGGGGGTCCGTGCATCCCGGGAATGTCGGGCACGAGGCCCGTGGCGTTGGCGATGGCAACCATCTCCACCATCGTCTTGGAGCCGTCGACGAACTCGACCAGCATGCGCGGGTTCATGTTCCGCCGCGCGGCCTCCTCGCGATATTGATCGGGCGTCGCATCGATGCGGAATGGATTGTTCTTGCCCTTGCCGGCCGCGACTACGGGATAGCCCAGCGCCTGCACGAAACGGATCAGCTCCATCGCCGCCGTCGGCTCGTCGCCCGCCCCCAGCGAATAGACGACACCCGCGCGCCGCGCTTCGGCCGCCAAATACGCGCCCGCCGTCACGTCGGCTTCGACGTTCATCATGACGATGTGCTTGCCCGCCGCGATCGTGGCCAACGCAACCGCGGCGCCCGCGTTGGGATTGCCCGTCGCATCGATGACCACTTCGACTTCGGGTGCGCGGCACATCAACCCCGGATCGGTCACCGCCGCGAGCTTGCCCCGGCCGATCACGGTCGACAGCGCGCTCGCATCGGACACGATCGTGACCGCCCGGGCGCCATTACCGGCGATCTCGCACGCCGCCTCGATACGTTCGGTCTTCACATCACACGCGGCGACAATCTCGATGCCCGGCATCTGGCCGATCTGGACGAACAGGTCCGTGCCCATCTGGCCCGCGCCGATCAGTCCGACACGCACGGGCGTATCGGCCTTGGCGCGCGCCGCCAACGCCTCGGCCAACGACATTCGCCCGCGTTCCTGCGTCTCACCGACCCCGATCGCACCATCCGCCGTCATTCAGCCCACTCCCGTCCCGTCATCGATCCGTCACCGAACACCCTCACCCGGGCGGCGTCAACACATACGGCTGATCGATCACCCGCTCCTCTTGATGGCCTGCACCACCTGCTCCAACCCTTGCAGAAAGCGCGACCGGTCGGCCGGCGTGAAGGCGGCGTTGAAGGTGCGTACTTCGCCGGAGTCGCGCAGGTGGGCCATCAGGTCGCGCATGGCGACGGTCATGCCGATGCTGTCGGGGCGGAAGGGTTTGCCATCAGGGGCAATGGCGCGGGCGCCCGCTTTCAGGCAGCGCGCCGCCAGCAGAATATCGGCGGTAACGCAGACGTCGCGCGGGCCGATGCGCGTGGCGATCCAGTCGTCGGCGGCATCGGGGCCTTCGGGCACTACGACGCGCTCCACCAGCGGATCGTCGGGCAGGCGCATCCAACTGTTGGAGACGATAAGCACCGGCAGCCCGTGCCGCCCGGCGACACGCACTACTTCGGTCTTGACCGGGCAGGCGTCCGCATCGACGAAAATCCGGGTGGTTTCGGCAGAGGTCTCGGCGTCGTTCATGTCGTCTTTCTCGCACGCGTACTGACGAGCGCCAAGATCAACCCCAATCCGAGCGCTACCGCAACCCCGCGAAACGTCGTCTGAAACCCGGCGATGAACGCGTCCGCCGCCGAGTGTCCCGCCGCCAGCGCCGCGCCCTCGACGATCCGATGCGCCGCGGACAGCCCCGTCGCCGCGCTCACCACTCCGATTGTGCGTGTAACCATCGTGAGACTTCCCGCGACGCCCCGCTCCTCGGGCGGCAGGGTTGCGATCACCAAATCGGTGTAGGCGACCTGGAACAATCCAAGCCCGAACCCTTGAACGACGAGCGCCGCCGCCATGGCCGGCACTGTGGTGTCCGCCGTCCACGTCGAGATGCCCGCCAGCCCTGCGATACTCAGCACGATGCCGCCCAAGGCCAGCGCGCCTGCTCCCACACTCGGCGCGATCCGGCCCGCGATCCACGCGCCCACCACCGTGCCCAATGCCGCCAGACACAGCACCAGCCCGCCCGCGCCTGCGGCGAGCCCTGCCGTTTTCGCCAGCCAGAACGGCACCAGCAGCATGATGCTGAAGGCTGCGAACTGCACGACAATGGCCGCCAAGTTCATGCCGACGAAGCGGCCGTCACGAAACAGCGCCGGCCGCACGACGGGCGAGGGATGCGCCCGCGACCGCACGATGAATGCCCAGATCGCCACGAAACTGGCGACCGCCAACCCGACTTGCAGGCCCACGCCGAGCGGCGTCGAATGGGCCGCAATCGCAAGCAGCGACGTCGTGCTCCAGGCGACGAGCAGCACCGCGCCCAGCCCATCGAACCCGCGCATCGTGCCCGGTCGCGCGCCCGCGGGGATCGCCGCCGACAGCAGCAGCGCCACCAACATAAGCGGTACGCGCGCCCAGAACACCACGCTCCACCCGAAGTGCTCGACCAGAATACCGCCCGCCAGCGGCCCCAACGCCGACCCGACGGCGGCAATGGCGGCATAGGCGCCGAGCACCCGCGTGCGCTCGCTTTCATCGTAAAGGGATGTCGCCAACGCGGGCCCGCACGATAGCGTCAGCGCGATGCCGACGCCTTGTAGCACGCGACCCGCCAGCAGCCATTCCAAACTCGGCGCCAGCGAGCAGGCCGCGAACGCCACCGCACTCACACACAGCCCCGTCACGAAAATCCGCCGATAGCCGAGCAGATCTCCGAGCTTGCCGCAGACCAGCATCAGGCTCGAGTGGGTCAGCACGTAGGCGATGATCACGAAGCGGATATCCTCGACCGCCATCGCGAACGCCGCCGTGATCGACGGAAACGCAATGTTCACCGCACTGTCGAGCGGCGCCGCGAGCGTGCCGAGACCCACCGCGATCATGCCGAGCGTCGGGCGTGCCGTTTTCTGCATCGATCCCCGCGCAGTGGTGGTGGTGGGCCCAAGTTAGACTATGCGGGGGAGGAGCGGAGGGGAATGGGGGTGGTGGGCCGTGGACTTCTGACAACGGCCGCGGTGCGTGGCAGAGCGGACGATGAGCGCACGTCGTGATGGGCCGGGAGTAGTGTGGCCATCGCGCGCATCCCCTCTCCCCATGCCCTGCTCTTGCATGGGGAGTGGGTTAGGGTGAGGGGCGGCCACGGGCAGGATCAATGGGTGGAGCTTATGCCTGTTTTCCCTCCAACATCGAGCGTCGACGGAACGAACAAGAAAGACGGCGGCTTCGGGCCAAGTTCAGCCGTTCACACAACGAGCTGCATCCTTTCCAAAATGATCCTTACTTTTGCGGGATCGGAGTGGTCCCGCTCGGCCCCATGCCGGTAATCTGAATGATCACCTCGCCGTCCTTGGCCCAAGCGAAGTGCGGAGCACTTTTCGCCTCGGAAAAGAAGGTAACGGTGGGACGGGGCTGGAGCTTGGTATCGTCCCACTTGTCACCAAGGCCGAAGTAGAGCGTTCCGGACAGCACCACGACTGTTCGCCACTCGTCAGGATGCGTGTGCGGCATAATCTTGAACCCTGTCGGAAATTTCGCGCGGGACACGAATACACCAGCCTTCGACGGATCACCGTATAGGACTGCCGTGCTCGGGCCAGGACTGATGGCCGGCGCTTTCCACTCGATTTGATCGGCCTGCTTGACGACGCCCTCGCCAGCACCTTGCGCATTAGCTCCAGCAGCAACGCCTGCAAAAAGTAACACAGCACACGCCTTTAATGTACGCATCGCAGCCTCCTCCTGACGACATGCACCGCCCGGCTGTCAAGCAGCTCCTGCGACGCCTTGCCCAATGCTGCGCTCGTGGTGACTACTCCCACGGTGCATGAAGGACGGTTCCCAAACGCCCACGAAGCGCTGACTTTGCGGCAGGATGCTCCCAATTAGCGGCCGTCGGCATGTGAAGACGCTGATGCTGCGGATGGGGATAGAAGCCCTGTACCGCAAGCCTCGGACGACGAAGCCGGAGCCCGGGCACAAGATCTATCCGTATCTGTTGCGGGGCGTGGAGATCACGCGGCCGAACC
>JANOHP010000052.1:0-28417 GCA_031406575.1 Hyphomicrobiales bacterium | reverse complement strand
CCAGGATGACCTCGCACGTGACGGGATCGCCCTTCTTGAACTTCGACAACGTGTCGAGCGGATCGCCCGACAACTGCTTGATGCCCAGGCTGATGCGCTCCTTGGAGCTGTCCACATCGAGCACCACGGCTTTGACCATGTCGCCCTTCTTGTAGTCCTTGATCGCCTCGTCGCCGGACTTGGCCCAATCGAGATCGGACAGATGGACCATGCCGTCCACACCGCCCTCGAGACCGATGAACAAGCCGAACTCGGTGATGTTGCGCACGGGACCTTCGACGTGCGTGCCCTTGGGGTGAACGCCCACGAAGGCATCCCAAGGATTGTCCTGCGTCTGCTTGAGGCCCAGCGAAATGCGGCGCTTGTTGGGGTCGACTTCGAGGATTTGCACCTCGACCTGCTGGCTCGTGGAGACGATCTTGCCGGGGTGGATGTTCTTTTTCGTCCAGCTCATTTCGGAGACGTGGATCAGGCCCTCGACGCCGGGCTCCAGCTCGACGAACGCGCCGTAGTCGGCGATGTTCGTCACCATGCCACTGAAGCGGGAATTGACGGGATACTTCGCCTCGATGCCCTGCCAGGGATCGGCCAGCAACTGCTTCATGCCCAGGCTGATGCGCTGGGTTTCGGGATTGATGCGGATGATCTGCACCTTCACGGTATCGCCGACGTTGACGACGTCGCTGGGATGATTGACCCGGCGCCAAGCCATATCGGTCACGTGCAGCAGGCCGTCGATGCCGCCCAGATCGATGAACCCACCGTAATCGGTGATGTTCTTGACGACGCCATCGATGATCTCGCCTTCCTTGAGGCGGGCGACGATCTCGGAGCGCTGCTCGGCGCGCGTTTCCTCGAGCACGGAGCGGCGAGAAACCACGATGTTGCCGCGCCGGCGATCCATCTTGAGGATCTGGAACGGCTGGTTCTGATGCATCAGCGGGCCGATGTCGCGCACGGGGCGAATGTCGACCTGGCTGCCCGGCAGAAACGCCACCGCGCCGTCGAGGTCGACCGTGAAGCCACCCTTGACCTTGTTGAAGATGACGCCTTCGACCTTCTCGCCGGCTTCGAACTTCTTCTCGAGACGGGTCCAGCTTTCCTCGCGGCGGGCTTTGTCGCGCGACAGAACCGCTTCACCCAGCGCATTCTCCATGCGCTCGAGATAGACTTCGACCTCGTCACCGACCTTCAGCTCGGACGGCTTGCCGCCGATGCCGAACTCGCGCATCGGGACGCGGCCTTCCATCTTGAGGCCGACGTCGATCACGGCCAGATCTTTTTCGATTGCCGTGATGATGCCCTTGACGACGGTCCCTTCGAAGGCGGTCTCGCCGCCCATGCTCTCGTTCAGCAGTGCCTCGAAATCGGCACGCGATGGGTTCATCTGGTGGTCACCGGTCGTTGCGGTCATTGCGTCTCCTGGATGGCGCCGTGGGGCGCGGATGTTTCATGGCCGGATCGCTCCGGCGGACTGATGAGGGGGGGCTGCCCGATGGCGCATGAACCGCACGATCGAAAGCCCCGAGGTGGCAGGGCAGCACTGCGACAGCATCGCAGCACCAGGTGGCGTTGGGCCGGCCGCACCCGCACGTGGTCGTGCGAACGAGTGACGATGCGCGGAAACGACCCGCAATCATCCCCCACGTGTGTGCAGATGGCCTGCTTATCGATTGTTTTTCGACCCTGTCGCCGGCAGAGCGATCCCGCTCGACCAAACCGGATTGGAGCCCGCGTGTCGCGGTCCCCTATTGGCCGATCTTCCTCTTGATCAGCCCGACGGCAGTCTCGAATGCCGCATCTATAGCCAAATCGGTCGTATCGAGCAAGATGGCGTCGGGTGCGATCTTCATGGGAGCGTCAGCCCGGCCGGAATCGCGCTCGTCGCGCCGCTTGATGACCTCCAGAACCCGCTCGTAGATCACCGGTTCGCCGCGGCGGCGCATTTCCTCGTAACGGCGGCGGGCGCGCACCTCCACGGCGGCGGTTATGAAGAGCTTCACGGGCGCGTCCGGACACACGACCGTCCCGATATCGCGCCCGTCCAGGACCGCGCCGGGCTCCTGCGCCGCGAATTGGCGCTGAAAATCGAGTAGGGCTGCCCGAACGGCGGGGAATTTCGCCACCACCGAGGCGGCGTCGCCGATCCCGGGCAACCGGAGCGCGGCGTCATCCAGGCTCGATGCGTCCAACGTGGCGGCCATCCGGGCCGCGAGCGTTTCGTCCTCGAGTGACCCGCCGCTCTCCATCACGTCACGCGCCACCGCCCGGTAGAGCAGCCCCGTATCGAGACAGCCATAGCCGAATTGAGCCGCGATCCGGCGCGCGAGCGTACCCTTGCCCGACGCAGCAGGTCCATCGATGGCGATGATCATGGCACGCGGTCCGTTTCGTGGCCGACCAAAGATGTGCCCTTGCTAGGCGAAACAGCGCGTCCGAGCAATGGCCGCCCGAGGAGTCAGCATCCGTCGAGCGATCTGCGGTGGTGTCGGCTGTCGATCGCTGCCCGCAGCAGCACCCAAAGGGTTGCCGCATTGAGCAGGTGCCAGAGCGCGTGCGTCCCCCGGGGGTGTCCCAACAGCACCGTCCATGGGCAAGTTTTCATATCGATCCAGCGCAGCAGCATCGCCACGAGGAAGAGCCCCGCCGCGCGCAGCATCTGCCGCCCGGCCGGATGCCGCTCGCGCAGCAGGCTGCCCACGAGCAGCAGCGTCGCCAGCGCCGGCACATAACTCATGGTGCCGTTGAGGCAGGGCTCGCGCACATACCCGGTGAGGCCGCCGAGGCGCGTCGGGCACGTAATGGCGGCCGTCACGGCGCTGGCGGCCAAAAACAGTACGACCACCAACGCGACCCGAATCCAGCTCCACTCCAGGAAGACGCGCAGCGCGAAGATCAGATAGGCGACCATGAAGAGGCCGATCGGCACGACGTCGGCCAGTCTCGCCCAGCGTGTCGCCGTCGTGTGGTAGAGGAAGCTGCCGATGCCGATCAGCGCGACGAGCGCCACGAGACAGGAGGCGCCTGCACCCGACGTGCGCTCTGCCGGGGCCGAGCTGCGGTTTTGGCGCACGAGACGCGCAGCGCCCAGCGCCGCCGCCACCAAAAAACCGACATTGCTCGCCGCATTGAACGGCTCGGCCCAGAACGCGGCATCGTGCGCGCGCTCGCAGTAGCGAAAAACCTGGTCCCCCCAACTCATGCCTCATGTCCCTTCGCAGGAGTCGATCGCGGTGCGTCGCGCAGCCGCAACCATCCCGTGAGAGGCGTCATAAACGAAAACGATGCGGGTCCCCAGACCCGCACCGTTGCAACGCGTCACGTCAGGCGACCGCTCACGGCCGAACGATGACCCGGTCGCCGCGTGGCTTGACGATAACCCGTTCACCGCGTGGCTTCACGATCACCACGCGCTTGGACGGCGTGCGTACGACCACCCGAGGGCGATCGCGCCGGGGCGCACACGAAATGCGGGCCCGACCACGATGATAGTGCCAGCTGCCGCGCGCCGTGCGCGAGCAGGAGCGATGGCCACCGTGGACTTCTTCGACAATGCCGGCCGTTTCCCCGACGATCTGCGCTGGCGTCACGAGGGCCGCTTCTGCGCTCGGTGTCCCGAACACGAAGGCTGCGGCAAGCACGGCTGCCGTCATGCTGAGTGTCTTCATCGACATTACGTCTCCCATCTTTACTGGCGTCCCACCCGATCGGTCGGAGCAAGCCAAACCAACATGAACCTAAACAGCGGATACGTCGGGTGGTTGCATTGCGAATCTTACGTCTTTGGACGTAGTGCCGCGAAGTTTCGGCATGACCATTCGTCGGTTTTGGGGCATGGTGTGTCCCCGACGCGCCATGAACGGGGGAACGATCTCGTGCCGACACGCCACTACAAATACTATGATCTCGTCCTCGTGGCGTTCGTCGTCATCCTGATCTGCTCCAATTTCATCGGCGCGGCCAAGCAGGCACAGATCGACCTGCCCTTGATCGGCCTCGTCACCTTCGGGGCCGGCGTGCTTTTTTTCCCGATCTCCTACATCTTCGGTGACATCCTGACAGAGGTGTACGGCTACGGGCGCGACCGCCGCGCCGTGTGGGTCGGTTTTGGAGCGTTGATTTTTGCTTCGCTCATGGCGTTCGTGGTGGTGGCGCTGCCCGCCAATCCGTCCGGCTGGATGAAGACCTATCAGCCGGCTTTGGAAACCGTCTTCGGCAACAGCTTTCGCATCGTCGCGGGCTCGATCATCGCCTTCTGGTGCGGCAGCTTCGTCAACAGCTTCATTTTGGCCAAGATGAAAATCTGGTCCAACGGTAAAAATCTGTGGCAGCGCACGATCGGCTCGACGATGGTCGGCGAACTGGTCGACTCCGTGCTCTTCTACTCGATCGCCTTTTACGGCCTGTGGGCCACCAGCGACCTGATCAAAGTGATCGCGGCGCAATACGTCTTGAAGTCGGCGTGGGAAATCCTGATGACACCCGTCACCTACAAGATCGTCGGCTTTCTCAAACGTGCCGAAAACGAGGATTACTACGACCGCGACACCAATTTTACACCCTTCAAGATCACCTGAGGCGCCTTAGTCCCGGTCTGAAAGGCCGTGTTCACCGGAAACTCGGGAATTTTGGGCCGATGTGCGACACGTGTCGCGCGCCCGCGCCAATCGGCAGGCCATTGATTTCAGCCGGCGTTTTTTCTCAGCCGGGGAATGGGGTGGCGCGGCTTCACCGGCGCACGGCTTTGGGCGGCTTGACCATCAAGCACAATGGCACCGCCAGCGCCGACAGCACGGTGTAGAGCAGGAACGCGTTGCTGAAGCCGATCATCGTCGACTGCCGCGTGATCTCCTTCGACAGTCGCGCCACGTCCTGCAGGGTGTCGAACGACCACGCACCCGTCACCCAGGGCAGTTGCCACGTCTTGTTGAAGGCCGACACGTGCTCGGTCATGCGGCTGTAATTGGTCGTCGTCGTGCGAATAATTTCCGCCACCGCGATCGAGATGAACAGGCTCGAGCCCAGATTGCGCAACAGGTGGAACACCGACGACCCTTCGGCACGATGTTCCGCCCCCAGCGTCGAAAAGGTCGCCACCGTCAGCGGCACCCACAGGATGCCGACGGCAAACCCCTGCATCAGGCTGTTGATCCCCAACGTCGTCAGATCGACGTCCAGACTGATGTGCGTGAGCCACCATCCCGACGCCGCCTGCAAGCTCGCCCCCAGCACCAAATTGATGCGCGGATCGACCCGCTGCATCAGCATGGCCGCAAAGAACCCCAACCCGTTGCCCACGCCGCGCCACGCGATGAAGGCCCCGATGGCGGAATCGGGAAAGCCCGCATGTTGCTGCAGCAGCGGTGGCAACAGCACGACAGGAGCAAAGTTCAGCATGCCGTAAAGCGTCACGATCGCACAACCCAGCGCGTAGTTGCGATCGCGAAACAAACGCAGCGTCAGATACGTGTTCTGCGCCGTCAGGCTGTGCGTCAGGAACACCCAGAATGCCCCGATCGCGAGACCGGTCTCGATCCAAATCTCGTAGGAATCATACCAGTCCAGCCGCTGTCCCCGCGACAGCACGAGCTGCACCGAGGCGATGGCAAGGGAGAGAGAAATAAAACCGATCCAATCCAGTTTCGTCCTGCTGGTCAGCGCATCGTCGGAGGGCAGGAAGAACCGAAACAGCAGGAACGCCAGCGTCGACACGGGCAGGATCATGTAGAAGCCCCACTGCCAGCCCATCGTCTCGCCGATCCAGCCGCCCAGCACCGGTCCCAGCGCCGGCCCGATGATGTTCGACATGCCGTAGAGCGACAGCACGAAGCCGTGCCGGTGGCGGGGATAACTGTCGAGCAGCAGCGTCTGACTGAGCGGGATCAGCGGTGCGCCGATGCCGCCCTGCACGATGCGCCAGAGCACGAGCTGCTCGAGCGTCGTGGAGGCTCCGCACCCAAACGTCGCGACGGTGAACCCGGCCAAACACCACATCATCACGCGACGCCGGCCCAAGCGCGAAACGAGCCAGCCTGTCATCGGTGTGGCGACGGCGGTCGCCAGAATGTTGAAGGTCATCACCCAGGCGATTTCGTCCTGGGTCGCCGACAGGCCCCCCTGCATCTGCGGCAGCAGGGTGGTGGCCACGAGAATTGTCGCCGTATAGCAGGTCGACGCCAGAATGACCGACACGAGGACGATGAACCGGCCGAACGGCGTCAGCTCGTAGACCGCCTTGTCGCTATCGACGCTCAAAGAGGGCCTCACTCTCAGCTTGCCGTTCAACTCGCGCGCCATGCTGACGCGACGCCGGATATTCCGCTTAACGGCTCCACTCCCGTACGGCAATGCGCAGCGCCTTGACGGCCGCTGCGACCGATCGGCATCATGGCCCTCGCGGCCCGCACGACGATCCGGCCCGACAGGATTGCGCGCGCCGACGGGGGGACGACGGCATGCCCATGCGCATCTGGCACCAGAGCTTCACGGTTTTGTCCGACCTGCCGCCCTATGCGGAGGCGATGCGCGCCCACGCCGCCAAGGTACTGCGCCCCGACACCGAAGTCGCTTGGCACGGCCAACTGCCCGGAACCTATCCCGGCAATTACCCCGGTGACGATATCGGCTACGGTTACCTCTACGGCATGCACGGAGCCCAGTGGGTCGCAGCCGGTCGCCAAGCGCAGCAGGACGGCTTCGACGCCTACGCCATGTGCACGCTGCCAAATCCGATGCTGCGCGAGGTGCGCTCGCTGGTCGACATTCCCGTCGTGGGCCTTGGCGAAACAGTCTTTCACTTGGCGACGATGTATGGCCAGCGCTTCGGCGTGCTGCTGTTCATCGATCGCATGGTGCCGCTCTATCGCGAGCAGGTCGAGCGCTATGGGCTCGCGTCGCGCTGTGCGGCCATCCGCGCGTCGGGCCTGAGCTTTCGCGACGTGCTCGCCGGCTACAGCGATCCCGCCGACGTCATCGCCCGTTTCCAAACGGCTGCCCGTGCCATGATCCGCGACGATGGCGCCGACGTGCTCATTCCGGGCGAAGTACCGCTCAGCATGCTGCTCGCGCGCAACGGCATCACCCGCGTCGACGATGTGCCGGTCATGGATACGCTGGCCTGTTCGCTGAAAATGGCCGAGCTGATGGTCGATATGGCGCGCACCACCGGCATCTCCCACAGCCGCCACGGCTTTTTCAATTCGGTGGCCAGCGAGGCCCGCGTCGACGAAGTCCAGAATTTCTACGGCGTCGACAGGCTGCGGTTTTGACATGACCGATTCCCGCGCCGCCACCAATCCGATGTTCGGGCCGAACCGGTTCAAGCTCGGCGTCTTCAGTGCGAACTGCGACGGCGGCTTGACCATGAGTCTCGCCCCCGAGCGCTGGAAAGCCGACTGGGACGACATTGTCGCCATGTGCCAGCTCGCCGACCAAGCGGGCCTCGAGTTCATCCTGCCGGTCGCCAAATGGCGCGGCTATCAGGGCAAGGCCGACATCTACGGCCGATCCTTCGAGACCATGACGCACAGTGCCGCGATCGGCGCACTCACCAAACGCATCTGCGTCTTCTCGACCATCCACGTGCCCCTGGTGACACCCGCCTTCGCCGCCAAAGCGATCGCCACCATCGATCACATCAGTCACGGCCGCGCCGGGCTCAACATCGTGTGCGGTTGGAACCAGGAAGAATTCGACCTGCACGGCGTCATCATCGACCAGGATCAGCGCTACGAACATGGCCTGGAATGGTGGCAAATCTGGTCGAAGCTGCTGGAGGGCGGCCCCGAGTTCGACTGGAACGGCCGCTTCTTCGATCTCAAGCGCCTGGAGACCGATCCCGTCTCGATCCAGCGCCCGCGCCCCCTCGTCATGTCGGCGGGCTTCTCGCCCAAGGGCCGTGATTTTGCGGCGCAGGCCGCCGATGCGCTGTTCACGTCGCTGTCGGACATCGCCCAGGCTCCTGCCATGCTGGCCGACGTGACCGCGCATGCGGGCCGTTACGGCCGCACGATTCCCGTCTATGCGATGGCGCACGTCGTCTGCCGGCCGACGCGCAAAGAGGCCGAAGACTTCTACCACTACTTCGCGGAAGAATTGGCCGACGCCGAGGGGCAAGCCTACTACCGTCGCCAACGGGGCGCCAAGGCCGGCACCATGTCGGGCGAGAAAATCGAACGTCCCCTCGTCAACCGCATCATGCTGGCAACTGGTAAACGCTATGACGGCGCCTATCCCGGCACCTATCCCCTCGTCGGGTCCCCCGATGACATCGCCACCGACGTCGCGCAGTTGTCGGCCGCAGGCCTCGCCGGCTGCTCGATTGCCTTTCTGGATTACCTGAAAGAGATCCCGTACTTCTGCACCGAGGTGCTGCCGCGCCTCGAACGGGCAGGCTTGCGCGCATCGACCCGATAGGCTTCTGAGCCGAACGGAGCGCAGAGGAACAGCGAAAGAACTGCGGAAGGAAAAGCTCATGCACTTCGGTATCTCGATGTTCTTCACAGACTATTCGATGGACCCGGTAGCACTCGCTCAGGCCCTCGAGGCCCGCGGCTTCGAATCCGTCTGGGCGCCCGAGCACTCCCACATCCCGCTGTCGCGCGCGTCTCCATTCCCGCCCGGCGGTGAGCTGCCGAAAAAATACTACGACGTCATGGATCCGTTCGTGACACTGACGGCAGCCGCTGCTGCCACCACCGCTCTCAAAGTCGGCACCGCCATCTGCCTCGTCGTGCAGCGCGATCCGATCCAGACCGCCAAGGCCGTGGCGAGCCTCGATCAGATTTCGGCGGGTCGCTTCCTCTTCGGCATCGGGGCTGGCTGGAATGGCGAAGAAATGGCCGACCACGGCACCACCGATTTCAAAGGCCGCTTCGAGCTGATGCGCGAACGCGTCGAGGCCATGCAGGTCATCTGGACGAAATCCAAGGCCGAGTATCACGGCAAAGCCGTCGACTTCGCGCCGATGATGGCCTGGCCCAAGCCCGTGCAGAAACCCCATCCCCCCGTCATCGTCGGCGGCGCCTTTCCCTACGGCGCCCGCCGCGCCATCGCCTACGGCAATGGCTGGCTCCCCCATGCGAGCCGCCCCACCTACGGCGACATCACGACCAAGCTGCCGGAATTTCGCGAGATGGCCAAAGCGGCGGGCCGCGATCCAGCCTCCATCCCCGTCACCGTCTATGGGGCTCCCGAAGATCTCGACCGGCTGAAACACTATCGCGACGAGGGTATCGCGCGGGCCATTTTCGAGGTGCCGTCGGCCGGCGCCGACGAGGTGCTGCCCATCCTCGATCGCTGCGCCGCCCTGATGCGTCGGTGTGCCTGAGTCCCGCCGCCCGGCAACACCGATGGCCTCACTCGGCCGCCGCCCGGCCTCCGAGCAGGCGCGGCAATTCCGACATCGATCGTGCCATCAGTCGCGTCAGCTCGGCGGCAAGCGCATCGAACTGGGCCGTGCGCTGGAACGCCGCTTCATCCAGATAGAGCGACCGATTGATTTCGATCTGTAGGGCATGCACGCCGCGGTGTGGCCGGCCATAATGCTCCGTGATGAAGCCGCCGGCATAGGGCCGGTTGAGATGGACCTCGTGCCCGGCCTCGGAGAAGATCGCGCGCATCCCGCGCGTCATGCGACCATCGCACGAGGCGCCAAAGCGGTCGCCCAGCACGATATCGGGGCGTTGCGCCGCTGGCTGGCCGATCGAGGCCGACGGCATCGAGTGACAATCGATGAGAATGGCAATCCCGAACCGGCGGCGCGTATCGTCCAGTAGGCGGGCCAACGCGGCATGAAACGGTTTGTAGAGCCGTTCGATGCGTTCCAGCGCGCGCGCCACCGGCATGCGGTCCCGGTAGATCTCCTCCGAGTCGGCAACGATGCGCGCCAGCGTCCCCAACCCCCCGACGACGCGCACCGACTGCGAATTGGCCCACGCCGGCAGCGGCTCGTTGAAGAGCTCCGGGTCGAGCTCGTAAGGCTCGCGATTGACATCGATGTAAGCGCGGGGAAACCGAGCGGTAATCAGCGGCGCTCCCAGGCCCGCGACGCCCGAGAACAGCTCGTCGACATAGCAATCCTCCGATTTTCGCAACGACAGCGCGTCGAGGCGCGACGAGTCGAGGAACGCGCGCGGATAAACGCTGCCCGAATGGGGCGAGCAGAACACGAACGGCGTCGTCTGCTGCAGCGGTGTCAGAACGGTGAACGCGGGCGCCAAATCGGCTTCGATCGACGCTCTCTCCCGCTCGGGCATGAATCCGTCAGCCTTGTCATGGCGATGGCACCCCGTCGAGGTGGCCAGCATCTTGCATTGCGCATCGGCGCGCTGGGTGACATTGCCAAGTGGCGACGTCGATGTCCATGCGCGCCAGCGTCGCCAGGAAAAAAAACGAACCCCAACCCAGACCAACCGTTCATATCTCGTTTACCAATCTCACGGCAGATCGCCATAATGGGTTATCATCGCTGGTCCCGCGATGGCGCGTTTGCCCCGATTCATCTCGTTCTAGGACACGACCGATGACCGTGAAACCTTCGGCCTCTCCAATCCGTCGCATTCTGCTTGCCGAGGACGACGAGGCCATGCGGGCGTTCCTCGCGCGCGCCCTCGACAAGGCCGGCTACGAGGTCGTGTCGTTCAACAACGGCGCCGATGCCCTCGAGCGCTTGAAGCAGGAACCCTTCACCCTGCTGTTGACCGACATCGTCATGCCCCGCATGGACGGTATCGAGTTGGCGCGGCGGGCGAGTTCGCTCGATCCCGACATCAAGATCATGTTCATCACCGGGTTTGCCGCCGTCACGCTCAACAGCGAGACCCAGCCCAAGGACAGCCGCGTCCTGTCGAAGCCCTTCCACCTGCGCGACCTCGTGCGCGAAGTCGACAAGCTGCTCGAGGCCTGAGCGCCGGGCTCACGGCAGCGGCGCCAGCAGATCGCGCTTTTCAAAGCCCCCCTGTACGATGGCCATGCGCTCGGGCGCGGTGGACTGCGCCAACGCAAAGGCCGCGTCCGGCGACCCTTCGAGCCAGGTTTCGAAAGCGTCGTCTCCCTCCAGAATGACCGGCATGCGTTCGTGATTGATCGTGGCGACGAGCGCATTGGGCAGCGTCGTCATGAACGCGAACGCCTCGATGTCGACGGGATCGCCCTCCTTGCGGATCGGACCCCTCCAGCGCCGCCAAATTCCCGCAAACGCAAACAGCGGCCGGGGCTCGGCGGCGCGCAGCGCAAACCAATGCCAGGTCGCCGGTTTGACCCCGCGCGGTTCACAGAACGCCGTCGCTGGCACGAGGCACCGGCGCTGTTCGAAACTTTCGCGCCAAAACGGGCTCGTTCGAGTTTTGTCGTCCCGGAAATTGGTGACGCGGCGGGGTGCTTTGCCGGGCTGTGGCAACACGAACCCCCAGCTCGCCACCACCGCCTCACGCGCGCCATCCGCCGCCCGCCGCACGATCGGCGCGGTGTGACCCGGAAAAAACGCATCGCGCGGTTCAAGTCCCGAGGCGCGGTTGTGCGAGACCCGAAACAGCCGCAGCACCGCTTCGGGCGCGCTCGTCATGGAGTAGAGGTTGCACACGAACGTCGACCCGATCCCAAGTTGGTGCGGCACGCGCGCCCAAGCTAGTTCCGGTCGGCGATGCTGTCGATCCGCCATCGGCCGCAGGTCGATCCTGCCGCCCGCGCGCGGCGCCGATGTCCCCGCTCCCCGGCTGAGCCAAACCACCGGCTGCAATCACCGACTTGCCGATTGGCGCGGGTGCGCGACACGGGTCGCACATAGGCCCGAAATTCCTGAGTTTCCGGTAATCACGAACTTTCAGCCGGGAAATAAGGATGTCGCGCCTCGGTGGACAGGGACGGATCGGACAACTAGAACCGCTTCACATCCCCTCGGCGGAGACAATGCCGCCACTCGAGCCTCGGGCCCCATGCATCGCGTCGTCATCATCGACTACGGCTCCGGCAATCTCCACTCGGCCGCCAAGGCGTTCGAGCGGGCCGCGCGCGAAAGCAACGCCGACGTGCGCATCGTCGTTTCTGCCGACCCTGCCGATGTACGGGGCGCCGACCGTATCGTTCTGCCCGGTGTCGGTGCCTTCGCCGACTGCAAGCGGGGCCTCGACGCGGTCGGCGGACTGCGCGACGCGCTGGACGATGCCGTGCGACGGCAGGGCCGGCCGTTTCTGGGCATTTGCGTGGGCATGCAACTGCTGGCCGACCGCGGCCGCGAACATGTGGTGATCGACGGGCTCGGCTGGATCGCCGGTGAAGTTCGTCTGCTGGCACCGTCCGACCCACACCTCAAGATTCCCCACATGGGATGGAACACGCTGACGGTGCATCACGCGCACCCCTTACTGAGCGGCATTCCGACCGGCCCCGCGGGTCTGCACGCCTATTTCGTGCACTCGTATCATTTGGTCGCCGAGTCGGCCGCGTCGATCATCGCGACGACCGATTACGGCCAATCCGTCACCGCGATGGTTGCCCACGACAATATCGCGGGCACCCAATTCCACCCGGAAAAAAGTCAGCGACTGGGCTTGCAGTTGATCGCCAACTTTCTCGGTTGGCACCCCTGATCAGGCGGCCGCCGCATCGCTGTCGCGCACGGCACCGGCCTGCGGTCGCCCCGGGCGCCCCCCTGTGGGGAAAGGCACCAGGGTTCCCGGCGGCACCATCGCGGCCACGTCCGGGGTCGCGCTCAGCATCGTGCGTCGGGGGCGAAACCAACGCAGGCCCGTATTCGCAGTCACCGCCTCCCCCCGGGTTTCCTGGATGATCAACCCATCGTTCTCATCGAGCAGACGGCTGAGCCGGCCTTCGATGCTGCTCTCGTCACCGTCGACACGAATGTACCAAACCGTGTCCAACGGGCGCGCCCAGGCGAACCCGAGGCTCATGATCGCCTCCGCCAAGTAGCATTGGTTGAGGTGGGGCCGGGTCAGGTCGTAGGCGACGAGATAGGTGCGCATGGCGGGCCTCGAAGGCGGGAGGAACGTTGGATGAACATGCGCTGATTCGCGGCTCAGTTCAACCTTTGTTCCAAATGCCGTCTGGGTCAGTCTGGCGCGTTACAGCGGCACGCGGATGACCGCGCGCAATCCCCCCATGGAGCTTTCCCCCAAGGCGACGCTGCCGCCGTGACTGCGCGCGATGTCGCCGGTAATAGCGAGCCCCAGCCCCGAGTGGCCCTCGTCTTGATTGCGCGCGCTGTCGAGGCGATAGAACGGCTTGAACACGTTCTCGCGTTCCATGGTGGGGATGCCCGGTCCATCGTCGTCGACCTCGATGCGCAGCCAGCCCCGCTCGGTCGCCGCGCGCAGGATGATCTGATCGCCGAACCGCGCCGCGTTCGACAGCAGATTGATGATGGCGCGTTTGATGGCATTGCGCTTCAGGGGAATGACCAGATCGCGCCGGCTGCGCCGCAACCGCAGGTGAATGGGTGCCCCGAAATGCAGCGCTTCGGCGCGCACCTCCTCGAGCAGTTCGCGCACGTTGGTGGGTGCCGCCACCTCGCCGCCGTCGCCTTTGGCGAAGGCCAAGTAATCCTCGAGCATATGCTGCATTTCGCGCAGATCGGAGCGCATGGCCTGGGCTTCGGGTCCCTCGGGAAGAAACGCCAGCTGCAGGCGCATGCGCGTCAAGATCGTGCGCAGATCATGGCTGACACCCGCCAGCATCGTCGTTCTCTGATCGACGTGATCGGTGATGCGTTCGCGCATTTCCAAAAAGGCGATGGCCGCCTGCCGCACCTCCCTGGCGCCGCGCGGGCGAAAGTCGGGGGGCACGGGCCGCCCTTTGCCGAAAGCATCCGCAGCCTCGGCGAGGCGCAGAATCGGGCGAATTTGATTGCGCATGAAGATGATCGCCACCGTCAGCAGAACCACGGACGTGCCGACCATCCAGACGAGAAAAATATGCGAGTTCGACGCATAGGTCTGATTGCGCGCGGCGACGAACCGCAACACCGCGTGCTCGTGTTTGACGCGAATTTCCACGAACCGAGACTGGCCCACCGTGTCGACCCAAATCGGCAACTTGATGTGGCGATTGAGTTCCGACGTCAACGTGCGATCGAGCAGCGCGAAGAACGGTGGCGCCGTGGCGCGCGGCAACTCGTCGGGCGGCATGATCTGCACAAACAATCCCAGCCGATCGCGCGCCATGTCGATCAGCCGCGCGTAGTCGTCGGTGCCGCTGTAGGTTTCATACACGTCGATGAGCGCGGCGACATCGCGCGCCGTCGCCTCGGACAACCGCCGTGTGACCGACTGCCAGTGGCGCTCCATGAAGGAAAAAGCCACGACACTTTCCAGCAGCACGATCGGTGTGATGATGATGATCAAGGCGCGCGCGTAGAGGCCCGTGGGCACGAATTCGGAGACCGTGCGCCGAAACCATGACCACGCAGCCACGACCCCGGTTGTGGCGGCCGCCACCATCGCCGCCGACCGGAACGGCCGCCGGCCCACGGGTGGGTCGATATCGTGGTTGCCAGCAACCATCAGCCTGGCCTGCCGGCCTCGCGGCGGGCGTCAATCGACATACAGCACATAGCCTTTCCCGCGCACGGTTTGGAGATAGACGGGATTGGACGGATCGATCTCGATTTTCCGGCGCAGGCGGTTGATCTGGACATCGACGGCACGTTCGCTGCCGGTCGCTTCGTCGTTGGCCAGTTCATGGCGTGGAATGGGTGTTCCGGATTTGGCTGCGAACTGGCGCAGCAAATCGCGCTCGCGCTCCGTGATCCGGATCGTCTCGTCCCCGCGCTTGAGTTCGCCGCGGGCCAGTTGGAACGTATAGTCGCCCATGCGCACCTCGTCACGCCCGGTTTCGGGCGCAGGTCCTGGGCCGCGGCGCAGGATATTTTTCAGGCGCAGCACCAGCTCGCGCGGTTCGAATGGTTTGATCATGTAATCGTCGACGCCGGCTTCCAGACCCTCGATGCGATCTTCCGGATCCGCGCGCGCCGTCAGCATGCAGATCGGCACTGGCGAAATGCGCTTCAATTCGCGCGCCAGCTGCAATCCGCTTTCCCCCGGCATCATGACGTCGAGTATGACGAGATCGAACGCCAGCCCGCGCAGCGCGGACCGTGCCATTTCTGCATTGGCCGCGGCTGTGACCCGAAACCCGTTGGTCGCCAGATAGCGCACGATGAGCTCGCGAATGCGCTGATCGTCGTCGACCACCAGAATGTGCGGTGCGTCGTCTGCGAGCGGTTCATGCCGCGACGGTTCCAGTCTGCCGGTCATACGGCATCCTCCCGCGTCCTGGTATCGGGCGCTCCCACCGCCGCCACGATCTGCTCCACATCGGCCCGCTCGACGGGCGAAATCACGCCGTAGAGAAATGCCTGCGCCGCTGCGAACGCCTGGGGACCGGCCCCCTCGAGTGCCGCGCCGAGCCGTCGCGATTGCAGCGCCAGGAGTTGATCGGCCAGCGCCCGTCCCGCATCGGTCACATGCAGGCGGCGTTCGCGCCGATCCGTGGCGCCGGCTGTCTGTCGAATATAGCCTTGGTCGACGAGCTGTTTGAGGACACGGGCCAAACTCTGCTTGGTGATTTTCAGGATGCCGAGGAGATCGGCGACCCTCAACCCCGGATTGCGATTGACGAAGTGCAGCACGCGATGATGGGCGCGACCAAATCCCAAGTCGACGAGCAGGGCATCGGCCTCGGCCGTGAAATCACGATAGGCAAAGAACAGCAACTCGACCATCGCCACATGCCGCGCATCGAGCACGGCGCGCGCCTCGCCCGTCGTTGGGCGGGTATCGGAGGGCGCGCGCTCTGTCCGGCGTCTGGAATTTACGTCAGTCATGTTGACTTACTTACAGGCCATTGTTAGTCGTTGCGAGGGCTTTTGGCAGGGCGCGCGGGTTCGACACGCGCGCGGGCAGCGAGGCCTCCGCACGCACTACGACCGTAAAATCCAGGCGCTTGCAAGGCTTGGTTTTTCCCGCTGCCGGGTGCAGTGCTGGAGCCGATCGAAGATCCAGACGAGGTGACCCCATGACCGAGCGCCGCGACGCCCCGTCCCCCCGGACGCCCGTTTTCGAGATCGAACGCAACGCCCAACCCGTGGCCGTCGCGGAGCGCACGAAGCTGCTCGCGGACCCTGGTTTTGGGCGGGTCTTCACCGATCATATGGCGATGATCCGCTACAGCGAGGGCAAAGGCTGGCACGACGCCCGCATTACCGCGCGCAAACCGCTGTTGCTCGATCCAGCGTCAGCGGTGCTGCACTACGCCCAGGAGATCTTCGAGGGCCTCAAGGCCTATCGCCTCGCCGACGGCGGCATGGCGATGTTTCGCCCCGACGCCAACGCCCGCCGCTTCCAGCAATCGGCCGAGCGTTTGGCGATGGCCCAGTTGCCCGAGGAACTCTTCATCGAGTCGATCCGCCAGCTCGTCACCATCGACCGCGACTGGTTTCCGACCATCGAAGGCGGCTCGCTCTACATTCGCCCCTTCATGTTCGCCAACGAGGTGTTTTTGGGCGTCAAGCCGTCCTCGGAATACCTCTATCTCGTGATCCTGTCGCCGGTCGGCGGCTACTTCAAGAGTGGCGCACCCGCCGTGTCGCTGTGGATTTCGCAGAATTACACGCGCGCCGCCCCCGGCGGTACGGGTGCTGCCAAATGCGGCGGCAATTACGCGTCGAGCCTAGTGGCCCAAGCGGAAGCCAGTAAGCACGGCTGCGATCAAGTCGTCTTCCTCGATGCGGCCGAGCATCGCTGGGTCGAGGAGCTGGGTGGCATGAACGTGTTCTTCGTCTTCGACGACGGCACGCTGCGCACGCCACCCTTGTCGGGCACCATTCTCCCTGGCATCACCCGCGACAGCCTGATGACGCTGGCCAGCGCTGAAGGCCTCACCGTGCGCGAGGAGCCCTACGCCATCGACCAGTGGCGCGCCGATGCAGCAAGCGGTCGATTGACGGAAGCCTTCGCCTGCGGCACCGCCGCCGTCGTCACGCCGATCGGCAAGGTCGCAAGCCCTCAGGGCGAGTTCAAGATCGGCGCGGGGGGCCCGGGACAGACGACGATGCGCATCAAGCAGAAGCTCGTCGACATTCAGCGCGGCGTCGCGCCCGATCCGCACGGTTGGGTTCAGCGCATCCTCTGACGGCGGCTCAGCGCCTGTCGGCTCACGAGCCGTCGGGCGTCGGCGTGATCGATCCACCGGCACGGCTCCTGTGCGCCGGCCCTCGCCGAACCATTGCGCCTACGCCTTTGGATGCGAAACGATCTGAAATTTACGACGAAATAAACGGTTGTTACAACTTGATACTCTATTTTCTTGTCTGAAATCGCGAATAAGGTCATTCAGGATAAAGCTCCTGAATGAATGGCGCCGATTATGGACAGTCTCCACTCGCTTTTCGGGCTTTGTTCCGGCACTTCGGTGGCGCGGTTTTTGGCGTTCGTCGCGCCGGCGCTGTCGGGTGTCGCGTTGCGGGTGCCCAAATCCTCGCACGCCGCGCTGCGTGCTCCGGCGCGCGACACGTTCCATCAGCCGTCGGCGCCGCTCGATCCCGCCCTGCATTGGACGCGCGTTGCTGCCGTCGTCGACGGTGCGGCACACTCGGCCCAGCGCGTGCGCGACATGCAGGCCAACGCTCTGGCCCAGGTGGACATGGCGGAATACGCGCTCGGCCAGCTCATCAGTGACGTCTCGGTCGTCATGCCGCTACCCGCGCGTGCAGGGACGCCCGCATTGGTCACTGCGTCCGACTGACCCGACGGGTCCGCGTTTTCACACCTTAGACACGTGCAGCGCCGGAACTCGGTCGATCCACGGCTGCGCGTCTTCGAGTGCGGCTGCCAACTGCAACACGATATGCTCCGTCGCTGGTCGACTGGCGAGCTGCACCCCGATCGGCAAGCCATTCGAATGCTGCGCCAGCGGAACGCTGATTGCGGGCGTGCCCATGATGTTGTGCGGCACCGTGAATTGACACGGCACCGCATAGAGTTTCTCGACGATATCGTCGATCGACACATCGCTGCGGCCGAGGTTGTAATGGCCCCAGGGTTCGGCCACCCGCGGCGTCATCGGTGACAGCCAGACATCGGCCGTCTCATAGAACCGGCCCAGCTTGCGGCGCGCCGCATTGAGCTCGGCGAGGGCGGCGAAGAACTGCGCAGCACCCAACTTCTTCGCGTGCTCGTACACTTTCAAAATGACCGGCTCCAACGTGTCGGGACCGATCTTGGCGCCTGTTTTTGCCGCATAGGTCTCGACGCGCACGTCGAAGCCGAAGAACCACGCGTCGACGAAGCGCCGCATGCTCGACACCCCGTCGAAGTCCGGGTCCTGCTCGAAAACGATGTGGCCCATCTCTTCGAGCAGGTGTCCCGTGGCGCGCACGGCAGCGGCCACTTCGGGATCGACGGCGACCCCGAGCAGCGGCTTCACCGTCAATCCGATCTTGAGACGCGGCGCCGCAGCGCGCGCCAGCGTCGCGTACGACTCGGACGGTTTTGGAATTGCGAAGGGATCGCCGATCTGCGGCTTGGCCAGACAATCGAGCATCGCGGCGGCATCGCGTACCGTTTTCACTTGCACGAAGTTCGCCGCCAAGCCGAACCCGTTCTCATCGACCAGGGGGCCGAACGAGATGCGGCCACGCGACGGCTTGAGCCCGAGCCCGCCGCACCAGCTCGCCGGAATGCGAATCGAGCCAGCAATGTCGGATCCGTGCGCCAGCGCCACCATGCCGGCGGTCACCGCCGCTTGCCCGCCTCCCGTGGAGCCCCCCGCCGAATATCCCTGTCGCCAGGGGTTCGACGTGTTGCCGTAAAGGGCCCCTTCGGCCGATCCCGCCATGGAGTATTCCGGTGCGGCCGAGCGACCGATGATGTTGAGGCCGGCGGCTTTCATCAATTCGCAGAAATGGGAGTCGCGATCCGCGATCATGCCGCGACACAGGCGGCTGCCGAATTCGATTCGGCGGCCCCCCTCGTGGCCAAACACGTCCTTCATCAGGGTCGGCACGCCGCGAAAGGGACCCGATCCCAAGCTGCCGGCGTCGAGCCCTTCGACGCGATCGCCATAGGTTTCAACGACGGCGTTGACGGCCGGATTGACCGCATCGATCGCCCGCCGCGCCGTCACCGCCAACTCCTGGGGCGTGACTTCGCCCTTGGCGACGAGGGCGGCAAGTCCCAGCCCATCGTGGGCCGCATATTCGCTGAGTGTCATGGCCATGAGATCAGGTTCCCTTGCGGCTTGCAGCACAGGCACGCGCCAATCCCGCCACGCGCGCCACCATGGCGCTGTCAGCGTTGGCGAGTTCGTCGAGGATCGTGAAATGATTGGTGCCCGGCACGACGACGCACTCGGCCTTGACGCCGGCCCCGCTCCACACCCCGGTGATCTCGAGGCTCTGGCGAATGAACTCCTGGCTCTCGTCGCCACCCACGGCCGCCACGAACGTGCGATCCTTCGGCGGCGGCGGCCAATACACAGGGCTCGCGGCCTTGGCGGTAGCCGCATCCAATTTCACCAAGTCATTGAGACTGGTCGACAGCAGCGGCGCCACATCGAACACTCCCGAAATGGCGTAGGCCGCCCGCACCAAGTCCGTCGGCACGCCCCCGACCGTGCTCCAATCGGTTGCTAGAAGTGCCGCCGCCAAATGCCCGCCCGCCGAATGGCCGACGACGACGGGAGTTTGCTTCGTCGTCTCCCACAGGCTCTTCAGCGCCCGACGCAGCTCCCCGACGATGTCCATGACGCCGACCTCGGGGCACAACGTATAGCCCACGACCGCGACCGCCACGCCGTGCGCCACGAATTCGCGCGCGACGAACGCGTTGTCGATGCGCTCGCCGCGCTGCCAGTAGCCGCCATGGATGTAAACGACGAGCGGCGCAGAGTTCCCCAGGCCCTTGGGTGTGAACAGATCGTATTTTTGTCGGGGGCTCGACCCGTACGCGCGGTCGAGGGCTGCGTTGGATGTTTGGCGCATGTCTGCAGACGCACTGGCCCATCGTGCTTGATGGGCCGGGTGGTCGGGCACACGCGCCCGATTGTTGTAGTCGGCTTCGAGATCGCGTGCTGTCATCACCGGCCCCTTCGAACGCTGCTGGGCCATGCTACCACCCCGGTGCGTTCCGTACAGTCAGCCCAGGGCGGTCGAGGCCATTTTTTGCGGCAACACCTCGAGGCGGCAGGCCCGCAGCCGTTTGCCTGTCGCGGCCCGCTCAGCTGGCGGCAACACGTCGAGGCTCGGCCACAGGCCGGTGACGAGTGTACGTGCATAGCCATTGGCATGACCCGAGCGCCGCATGGCCGCCGCTGCTGCAGCGTCATCATAGCTCAGCCGATGCGTGGTCAACACGACGCCCGTGGTGTCGTTTGCCGTGACGAGCCCATACCAGACATCGCGCGTGCCATCGTTCGCCGGCATGCCGATGACGCCAGGATTGAACCAGACCGTGCGCCCCGTGCGCGCCACGAACGGGACCCCGGCATGACCCGCGATCACCACATCTGCCACTGCCGCCGCGCCCTCCTGGGCGAGTACCGCCGTGTCCGAAGCAAACACCCAGCGGTTGACCTGCGACACACCTCCATGCACCACACGGAACGTACATCCACTGAACGAAAACCGAAGCGTTTGGGGCAATCCCCCCATCCAGTCGCGCATGGGTTGTGAGATCCGCGCGTTGGCAAAAGGATACCACCCCTTGGCCAGCAGATCACAAGCACTGCCGCTTTCGAAATTGCAGGCGCAGTCCTGCGCCGCATCGGCGAGTTGCTGCTCGCAATTGCCCCGAATGGCGTGACACCCCCAATCGGCAAGCGCGCGCGCAGTCTCCTCGGGTTCGGCGCAGTACGCGACGACATCACCGGTGCAGATCACGCGATGGCGCGGAATACCCCGTCGCGCAGCTTCCGCCATCAGAGCCTGCGTGGCACGCACATTGGAATACGGGCCACCGAACACGAGCAACGGCGAACCCCGTTCGAAGTCGATCATACGCGCCCTTTTGTTGTAGCACGCCCCGCCGGGGGGTTGGCCCAGAACGCGTGCGACCGCGACAGGAGCCGAGAGCCGTCGCATCTCGGCGAAAAGTCGATGAGTCCCGCGACCCTCCACACCGAATGGGGCGCCGCTTCCCTGCCGCGCCCCATCCAGGGCCGAACCGTTGCCCGGATTGCGATCAGGCTTTGGCCTTCTTGCGGTTCGCCTCGAGCCATCCCTCGACCAGCACGACCGTCTGATCGACGACCTCGTTGCGTTTGCCTTTCTGGGCCCCGATCGCCTGCACGAGACGATCGACCCGCTCGATATTGGGGGCGCCTGCCGCCAGCGCACGCGCGGCCGACGACGGGCTGACGAGCGAAAGGGCCGCGTTGGCATACTTTTCGAACGGCACGAGGTCTTTGGGGTTCGCCCCCAGCGACACGCACAGTTCGGCCACCCACTCGTAGACGGCGCGCGTGGCGGCGAGATCGGTATGCACCGCCTCTTTGATCGAGCGCATGCCGTCTTTCTGCACGCAGCGGTAGTTTCCAGCCAGCAGCATGCTCCACTTGGCCAAGGGAACGAAGATGCTGTCGTGCACCTTGAGCTTCACGGGTGTTTCCACCGATTTGCCGCCGACCTCGAAGCGCGAGGCCTCGATGTCCGCCTCGAGGCGACGCAGGAGTGCGGTATGCTGATCACTGTCGAAACGCGCCGATTTGAAGTTCGTGGGCAGGCGAACCTGCAGCACGTTGACCTTGTCTTCGGGGGGCCGGAATGCCTGCGGATCGGGGCTGCACAGCGTCATGGTCTTGGGGTCGAAGCTGTCCCAGACGGTGGCGTCGGCGAAACAATCACGCAACTTCGTCGTATCGAGACCTGGAATCCGTTTCAAATAGGGCAGCGGCGGCATGTTCATGATCGACATGCACGGCACCCGCGTGGTCGCGACCCGGTCGAGCAGTTCGCGCACGCCGGGCTGACGGTATTGCGGCTCTTGCATCGCCAGCGCGACGAGGTCGAAGCGCGCTGGCTCGACATCGGCGGGACCACCCGCCGTCAGTTTGCCCGGCAGCGCCTTGGAATTGATCTCGACGAGGCCGTCACGGCCCTTCACCGGCATGCGCACGATCGCGCCTTCGGCATTCATCAGATCCGCTTCGGCCGGCAGGCAGATCAGATGCGCATTGTGGCCGGCCATCAACAATTTGGTGGCGAGCAACGAGCCGTAGGAGGCTCCCATGATCAAAACATCGAGCTTGGCTTGCATACGTTTTCTCCGGGCGCCTCGGTGCGCAGGGTTGGTTTGCGTGTCAGTCTTCGGCGACGGTGGGAGCACCATCGACCACCGGCATCTCCGCCACCTTATCGCACCAAATCCGTCCTGTCGCTGGCGCGGCGTCGGGGCGCTGCCCCCGTCGCTGATGCGATCCGAGCACCGGCGCGCGCGACGCTCAATTTTTCTCGACCGTCCCGCACTGCGGAGCCCAATGTGCCTCGTGAGCGTTGAGCACCTTTCCGACAGGCCCAAGGTCTGCCATTTTCTGGGTTCACCTGCAGGTCACTGAGCCCTGCATGGGTGAACGGAAGCGAGACCACATGTTCTTCACGAAGCGCACACAGCCGGATGCACCCCCGACGACACCCGGCGCCACGCCGGCCTCACGCCTGCCGCTGCCGCTGCCCGCCGGCGAACTGCGCCACACCGTCGACCCCGCCACGCTGGGTTTCAAAACGACGGTCGAGCTCGAACCGATTTCCGGGCTGATTGGACAGGACCGCGCCCTCAAGGCCATTCAGTTTGGCGCCAATATCAAGAGCCACGACTTCAATGTGTTCGTGCAGGGTCCCAGCGCCTCCGGCAAGAGCACCGCCGTCAAGCAGTACCTCGAGAAGAAGGCCAAGGAGGCCCCCGCACCCATCGACTGGGTCTACGTCAACAATTTCGAGAACGCCAATCGGCCCCTCGCCCTGAAGCTTCCGACGGGTCGGGCGCGACCGCTCGCCCGCGCGCTGGTGACGGCCATCGACGAACTGCGCAACACGTTGCCCGCCGCCTTCGAGGGCGATGACTATCAAGCGCGTCGACGCAGCATCGACGAAGAATTCCGCTCGGGTCAGGAAGATGCGCTGACAGGCTTGAACAAGCGGGCGCAGGATCAGAACATCGCCGTGTTGCGCACGCCGACCGGTTTCGCCATGGCGCCGATGCACGAAGGCAAGATCGTCAAGCCCGAAGTGTTCAATACCTTGCCGGAGGCCATGCGCTCAGACGTGGAAAAACGCATCGAGAGCTTGCAGAAGGAACTCGAGCAAATCCTCGAGCGGCTGCCCAAGTCCGACAAACAACGTCGCGCCCGCCTCAGCGAATTGAATGCCGAAGTCGCCTCGATTGCCGTGCGCGAAGCGCTCGACGATGTCGGCGCGGCCTTCGCCGATGAAAAAGGCGTGCTCGACTTCTTGGATGCGGCCGGCAGCGATCTGGTGCGCAACGTCGGCCTGTTCCTGGCGCCCACCGGCGACGAAAGCGAGATCGTCAAACAGCCGGCCGACACCGCACGCGATCCCCGGTTTCGGCGCTATATGGTCAATGTCATGGTGTCGAACGGCGAGCACGGGGCAACGGGCGCTCCCATCGTCGAAGAACTCAATCCAACGTTCGGCAATTTGATCGGACGCGTCGAGCATCTGGCCCACATGGGGGCATTGGTGACGGATTTTCTGCTGATCCGATCGGGCGCCCTGCATCGCGCAAACGGGGGCTATCTGCTCATCGATGCGCGCAAGGTGCTGTTGTCGCCGTTCGCTTGGGAAGCGCTGAAGCGCACCATCAAGGCGCGCGAGATCCGCATCGAGCAACCCTCCGAAATGGCTGGTCTGATGACCACGCAGACGCTCGATCCCGAATCGATCCCCCTCGACGTCAAAGTCGTGCTGTTCGGGGATCGTGAACTCTACTATTTGCTGGCAGCCGCCGATCCCGATTTCAGCCGGCTGTTCAAAGTCCAGGCCGATTTCGACGATTCGATTGCCCGCTCGCCCGAAAACGATTGTGCGTTTTCGCGCCTCGTCGCTTCGATCGTCACGCAGCACCACTTGCGCGCGATGGACGCCGCCGCGGTGGCCCGCATCATCGACGAGGCCGCACGGCTGGCCGATGATCGCGAAAAACTCTCGATCGAGATCGGCCGCATCGCCGACATCGTGCGCGAGGCCGACTATTGGGCGGGAGCAGCTGGACACGACGTCATCACGCGGGCCGACGTCGTCCAGGCTATTACCGAAAACATCCAGCGCTCCGACCGCATGCGCGACAAGTCGCAGGAGATGATCCGCCGCGAGATCATGCTGATTGACACGACGGGCGCGACTGTCGGGCAGATCAACGGCCTGTCGGTTCTCCAGCTCGGCAATTTTGCGTTTGGCCGGCCGACACGCATCACGGCGCGCGTTCGTCTGGGGTCGGGGCGCGTCACCGACATCGAGCGCGAAGTCAATCTGGGCGGGCCGCTCCACTCCAAGGGCGTGATGATCCTGTGGGGATATTTGGCCGGCCTCTTTGCGCAGGACGTGCCCTTGGCAATGGCGGCGACCCTGGTCTTCGAGCAATCCTATGGCGGCGTCGACGGCGACAGTGCGTCGTCGGCCGAACTCTATGCCCTGTTGTCGGCGCTCGCCGATGCGCCCATCCGCCAATCGATCGCCGTCACGGGCTCCGTCAACCAATGGGGCGACGTACAGGCGATCGGGGGCGCCAACGAAAAAATCGAGGGCTTCTTCGACCTGTGTCGCACGCGTGGTCTCGACGGCACGCACGGCGTCATGATTCCGAAAGCCAACGTGCAGCATTTGATGCTGCGCGACGACGTCGTCGCCGCCGTCGATCAGGGTCGATTTTCGATCTGGCCCATTGCGCACATCGACGAGGGCATAGAGCTCCTGACAGGCCTCACGGCGGGCGCGCGCGGACCGCAGGGTACGTTCCCCGACGGCACGATCAATCGCCGCGTCGAGGACAAGCTGCACGCCTTCGCGGAGCGGGTCCGCAGGTTCTCGAGCAAATCTGCTGGGGCCGTACCCAACGGGAGAGACGAGCCATGATTGCGCATGTGGCGGCCGCCGACGAGCATCGCGGTCGTGTCGTCCTGCACCTGACCTCGGCGCATCCCAACCGGATGGCGCTGGCGGCTGCGATGCGCGTGGCCAAGGCATTCGACTCCGAAGTCGAAAGCCTGTTCATCGAAGATCAGAATCTCTACGCCTGCGCCGATTTTCCGTTTGCCGTTGAAATCTCGCTGTCGGGCCGGTCGCGACGCTCCCTCTCCACGGACCAAATTCAGCAGGAGTTTCGGCATGCGGCGGCAGCCATCGGCCGCGAATTGGACCACTTGGCGCGGGCCGCCGACGTGCCGCTGCGGCGCACGATCGTGCGCGATGATCCTTTCACGGCGCTGGTCCGGGCGTGCGCCGAACGGGGACCTTGGAATCTCATCGCTCTGGGCGAGACCATCGGGCCCACGGCCGCCGACGATATTCGCGCGCTGTTCGACACGGTGCAGGACACTACGGGTGTGATCTTGGCCGGGCCGCGCGCACGCCGCACCACTGGGCCGCTGATCGTGGTCCTCGAAGATCTCGCGCACCTCGAGGCGATGGTGCGCGCGGCAAACCGGCTCGCGCCCGACGACGGCCAGACGCCGATCGCCCTGCTGCTCGTGACCGATACCGAGGACAAGGCCGCCTGGATGGAAGGGCAAGTGCGCCTCGTGCTCGGCGCGCAAGCAACGCCTACCCTGACTCGCATCGTGGTCGCGCCGGGGGCCGAAATCGCCCTCGCCGAAGTCCTGCGCCGGATGCGGGGTGGTCTCGTCATTGCCGCGTTCGGCGGCCGCCTCGCTCCTTCCAGCGGCTCGATCGGCTATTTGACGTCGAGCCTCGAGTGCCCCCTGCTGCTGATGCGGTGACAGCGATGGCCATCCAGGGCACCGACGGCCTGCCTGTGTACGAGGGTCCAGCCCCGGGGCTGATCGGCGACAGTATTGCCCTGCACGGGCGTTATTACGCTCAGCACTGGAAATTTCCCATCGCGTTCGAAGCCAAGGTGGCGGCCGAGATGGCCGCGTTCTTCGGCCGATACGACCCACAGTGTGACCTCGTGCTCTCGTTGCGTGGCGCCGACCGCTGGCTCGGATCGATCACGCTCGACGGCAGCGATCCCGCATGCCTCGACCATCAAGCCCACCTGCGCTGGTTCATTCTCGATCCCACGGTCAGCGGCCGCGGATACGGCAAACACCTGCTCGAGGCCGCCATCGCCTTCGCGCGCCGCACGGCCCGGCGATCGATTTATCTCACGACGTTTCGCGGCCTGGATGCGGCGGCCCATCTCTATACGGCGGCCGGGTTTCGCATCGTCGACGAGCAGCTGGGCCGGACCTGGGGCGCCGACGCCGTGGAATTGCGTCTGGAACTGGCGCTGTGACGTCCCAGCAGCCCGATCGTCACACCGGCACTGCCGATCGCGTTTTCTTGACGGCCGCATAATAGGCCCACAGCATGCGAGCAGCCACCCCGCGCCACGGGCGCCATCGTTCTGCGATGGCCACCAGCTCCACCGGACCGGGTCGCGTTTCCAGATCGAGCGCCCACTGCGCGGCCACTTGCAGAGCCAGATCACCGCCCGCGAACGTGTCGGCGCGCCCCAGACAGAACATGAGAAAAATATCCGCTGTCCACGGACCGATGCCCGAAATGCCCGTCAGCGCGGCATGCACGGCTTCGTCATCGAAGGTATCCAACGTTTCGAGATCGAGACCCTCGATTGCCACAGCGTTGGCAATGGCGCGCAGCGTGCGCACCTTCGAGGCGGACAGCCCCGCCCCACGCAAGGGTTCGTCGGACAGGGCAAGCAACACACTGGCTTCGAACGGCTGCACGGCAAGCGCCGTCCGGGTCCAAATCGCTGCCGCACTGGCGACGGAGAGTTGCTGGCCGACGATGATGCGGGACAATCCCTCGAAACCGCCCGGGCGCCGCCGCAGAGGCGGAATGCCCGCGACACCGTGCATTTTCCGAAACACAGGGCATTTCCGACGCAAGGCCGCAACACCAGCCATAACGTCGGCATCGGTCTCGATCAGGCGCGGCGGCTTGGGTCGTCGTGTGGGCATCGCGGCTGCGGTGTGCAAACGTTGCAAAAACGAGGGTCGGTAAGCGACCATAATCCCCAAAGGGGCACGGCACAATGCAGCACCTGGTTCCTCCATGACCGACATCCTTCGGCGTCCACACCAGCCCGTGCTGCGGTTCGCGCCGAGCCCGAATGGAGAGCTCCACCTGGGGCACGCTCTATCGGCGCTCGTTGGATATGAAACGGCGCGCCGTCTGGGGGGACGCTTTTTGCTGCGCATCGACGACATCGATCCCGGGCGCAGTCGCCGGGCTTTCACAGAAAGCATTTTTCGCGATCTGGACTGGCTCGGCATCCGGTGGGAGACCCCTGTTCTGCATCAGTCGCAGCACTGGGCCACCTATCGCGACGCGGCCACCCGTCTGGAGGCGATGGGTCTACTGTATCCTTGCTTCGCCACGCGGGCCGAGATCCTGGCGGCCACACACAATGGTCCGCGCGATCCCGACGGCGCCCCGCTGTATCCAGGCCTGCATCGCGGATTGACCCGTGCCGAGATCAAGCGCCGCAAAGACGCCGGCGACCCTCACGTCATGCGCCTGGATGTGGCGAAAGCTTTGGCGCAGGCGCGCACCCGGTTGCAGGGCGGTTGCCTCGAGTTCACCGAAAGGGCGCAGCGCGTTCGCACCGACCCCGCCCGCTGGGGGGACGTGGCACTCCAGCGCAAAGACACCCCGACCAGCTATCACCTCTCCGTCGTCGTCGACGATGCCCGGCAGGGCGTCACCCACGTCACGCGCGGTCTTGATCTTTATGCCGCGACCGACGTGCATCGACTGCTGCAGGTGCTGCTGGATCTGCCCGAGCCGGTCTACGCCCACCATCGCCTGATCACCGACGCCGGCGGGCGAAAACTCGCCAAAAGCGCCCGCGATACGAGCCTGCGCCAACTTCGCGAGGCCGGCGTCACGCCTGCCGACGTGCGCCGCCTCGTCGACCTGGAGAGCACTCTGCACGCCATGGCCGTGTAGACTTGATCATCTGTGAGGGGCCCCGCAGATCCGAGGTGGCAGAACTGACGCGCTGAACCGAAGCGCTTGCGGATGGGCCAGCGCGCCGTTATACACCGGCATCGCGCTGCGACCTTCCGGGGTCGGACGCGTATCCCGAGCCATCGATGCAGCATCCGTGTTGTTCGACGGCAATCCGACATGGCGGAGCGTAGCGCAGCCTGGTAGCGCACTTGCTTCGGGAGCAAGGGGTCGGAGGTTCAAATCCTCTCGCTCCGACCA
>JANOHP010000048.1:0-9569 GCA_031406575.1 Hyphomicrobiales bacterium | reverse complement strand
AGCTTCCCCGGATGTATCGTTCGAGGAGATGCGCCGCTTGCAGGAGGAAGCTTGTGTGAAGGCCATGAGCAGGCCGGTGTCGTCCTGCGGGAAGTAGCCTTTCGGCAGCGTGATGAACAGTTGCACCGTGAGGGCAATCGTGATGACGAGCGACAACAACAGCAGCCAAATGTGGCGCAGCGCCAGCCCGAGTGAGACTTCGTAGGCGCCGACGAGGGTGGCCATCGCGCGGGCCACGAGGCTTGGGCGCGGTGGCGTGGTGGCGCGAGCGCGCAACAGATGACCGCACAACATCGGCGTCAGCGTCAGCGCCACGACGGTCGAGACGGCGATGGCGAAGGTGACGACGAGGGCGAATTGCTGAAAGAAGCGGCCGACGATGCCGTCCATGAACATCAGCGGGATGAAGGCGGCGATCAACGACAGACTGATGGTGACGATGGTGAAGGCGATGCGGCCTGCGGCCTCGATGGCGGCGGCGAACGGCGACATGCCCTCTTCGACCTTGCGCACGATCGTCTCGATGACCACGATCGCATCATCGACGACGAAGCCGACGGAGATGGCGAGCGCCATCAACGACAGGTTGTCGATGGAGAAGCCGGCGACCCACATGCCCGCGAACGTGCCGGCGAAGGCCAACGGAATGGTCACGCCCGCCGCCACCATCGGCACGATGCGGCCGAGGAAGACGAGCACCACGCCCATCACCAGCGCAATCGAGATCAGCAGCGTTTTCTGCATGTCGAGGACGCTGGCGCGCACTGTTGTCGTGCGGTCGGACATGACGGCCAGATCGATGTCGGCGGGGATCCAGCGCTTGACCTCGGGGAGCAGAGCGCGCACCCGGTCGGCGGTTTCGACGACGTTGGCGTCGGCGGACTTGGTGATCGTGAGGATGACGGCGGGTTGGCCATCGTAGGTGCCGAACGCGCGGGTATTGCGCACGCCGTCGGTCACGCGCGCGATGTCGGTGAGGCGAACGATGGTGCCGTTCTTGGCGCGCAGCACAACGGATTTGAAGGCATCGGCGCGCCGCAACTGTGCGTCGAAGCGGATGGTTTCGGTTTGCCGGTCGTTCTCGAGTTGTCCCACGGGCCCGAGCGCCACGCTCTGCGCGATAGCCGTGCGCACCTGCTCGAGCGTGATGCCGGATGCTGCGATGACGGAGGGGTCGACTTCGATGCGGACGGCGGGTTGCTCGGCGCCCGAGACGGAAACTTCGGCAACGCCCGCCACTTGCGACAAGCGTTGCACGATGATGCTGTCGGCAGCGTCGTAAATGGCGCTGGTGGAGAGCGTGCGCGAGGTGAGCGCCAGCACGAGAATGGGGGCGGCTGCGGGGTTGGCTTTTCGCACGCTGGGCAGCACCGGCATGTCGGACGGCAAATCAGCGGCGGCGGCGTTGATGGCGGCTTGTACGTCTTGCGCGGCGCGGTCGACTTTGCGCGACAGGTCGAATTGCAGCGTGATGGTCGTGGACCCGAGCGCGCTCGTCGACGTGATCTCGGTGACGCCGGGAATGGCGCCCAGGCGCCGCTCGAGCGGTGCGGCGACGGTGGAGGCCATGGTCTCGGGGTCCGCACCCGGACGGCTGGCGCTGACCCGGATGGTCGGCAGATCGACGGTCGGCAAACTGGCGACGGGCAGCAGCCGGTAGGACACGAGGCCGACGAGCAGCAAGCCGATCGAGAGGAGCGTTGTTGCAACAGGTCGGCGAACGGCGGGGGCGGCGATGTTCATGACGCGGCCTGCGAGGTGGGCGTCGTGCCGGCCGAGGCCGCGCCCGATCCGAGCAGGCGGCGGCGCAGGCCGTCGAGGGCGAGATAAATGACGGGCGTCGTGTAGAGGGTGAGAAGCTGGCTCAACAGCAGGCCTCCGATGATGCTGACGCCCAGCGGCATGCGCAGTTCCCAGCCCGGTCCCGACGCCATCGCGAGCGGGAGAGCGCCGAAAAGGGCGGCGAGCGTCGTCATCATGATCGGGCGAAAGCGCAGACGGCAGGCTTCGATGATGGCGGCCTCGGCCGACAGTCCGCGCTCGCGTTCTGCCGAGATGGCGAAGTCGATCATCAGAATCGCGTTTTTCTTGACGATGCCCATCAGCAGTATGATGCCGATGACGCCGATCACGGTGAGGTGTTCACCCACCGCTGCCAGCGCGATCAGCGCGCCGATGCCGGCGGAGGGCAGCGTCGAGAGGATGGTGAGCGGATGCACGAAGCTTTCGTAGAGCACACCCAGCACGATGTAGATGGCGATGAGGGCGGCGAGAATGAGTAGCGGCTGATTGTCGAGCGAGTCGCGGAACTCGGCCGCTTCGCCCACGAACGTGCCGCTGATCTGCTCGGGCACGGCGATGCGGCGTTCGGCAGCGTGAATCGTCGTGACGCCGGCATCGAGCGAGCGGCCGGGAGCGAGGTCGAAGCCGATGGTGAATGCGGGGAACTGTTCCTGGCGGCTTTCGGCGAGCGGTGCGGTGCCGCGTTCGATGCTGGCGATCGTCGACAGAGGTACCTGCGAGGCAACCGGCGGTGCAGCGCCCGCAGGCAGAGTGACGTTGGCGATCTGCGAGGTGTCGCGACCCGGCACGCGCAGGGCGCCCAGCGCATTGGGATCGGTGCGAAAGCGCGGGTCGACCTCGAGCACGACGCGGTATTGGTTCGCCTGGCCGTAGATGGTCGAAATTTGGCGTTGCGAGAAGGCGCTGTTCAGCACTTCGCTCACCGATTGCATCGACACGCCGAATTGGCCAGCGCGGACCCGGTCCACGACGATGTTGGAGGCAAGCCCTTCGTCTTCGTCGATGGAGCTGATGTTGCGAAAGCCGGTGTCGGCGCGCAGCTCCGCGATCAGTCGCTTGCCCCACTCGCGCACTTGGGTGCGTTCAGCGCCGACGAGGGTGTATTGGAATTGTGAGAAGCTCGCGCGCGTGGCGATCTGCACGTCCTGCACGGGCTTGGCGAACGGCGTGATGCCGGGAATGCGCGCGAGGTCGGTTTGCAGGCGTTCCGCGATGACGGCGGCGGTGGTGCGGCGCTGGGCGTGGGGCTTCAGCGCGACCGTGAGGGTGGCGATGTTGGGTGTCGGATTGACGGAGCCCGCGCCGACGACCGAGACGACGTCGCCGACGTCGGGCGCATGGCGAACGACGGCGACTGCCTGGGCTTGCAGGCGCGTCATTTCGGTGAACGACGCATCGGGATCGGCTTCGAGCACGACGGTGATGAGACCGGTGTCCTGCAGCGGTAGGAAGCTTTTCGGCATGACCGCATAGAGCGTCACGGTCAGTGCGAGCGTGACCGCAGTCATTGCCAGCGTGAGCCCGCGATGACGGAGCACGACGGCGAGGGTGGTGGCGTAGAATGCGGCGAGCGCATCGCCGAGGCGTGTGGCGAGGGACGGTCGGGTGGTCGTCGGGATATTCGGGGAACCCGCGTGCCGTGAACTCCGCAGCAGTCTGGCGCACATCATGGGGGTGAGCGTCAGTGAGACGATGGCCGAGACGATGACGGCGATGGAGAGGGTGAGCGCGAATTCGCGGAACATGCGGCCGACGAGGCCACTCATGAAGAGCAGGGGGATGAACACCGCCAGCAATGAGGCCGTGAGCGAGATGATCGTGAACCCGATCTCCGAAGCGCCGTCGTAGGCGGCGCGGAGGGGGCTTTTGCCGTCCTCGCGGTGGCGGGCGATGTTTTCGATCATGACGATCGCATCGTCGACGACGAAGCCGGTGCCGATGGTCAGCGCCATCAGTGACAGGTTCTCGACGCTGAAGCCGCACAACCACATCACGCCGAACGTGCCGATCAGCGACAGCGGCAGCGCGACGCCCGCGATGAGCGTCGCCGTCCACGTGCGCAGAAACAGCAGCACGACGAGAATGACGAGCACAATGCTGACGACGAGTGTCAACTGCACATCGAAAATCGAGGCGCGGATGGTGCCGGTGCGGTCGCTGACGACGGCGAGCGTGACGTCGGCGGGCAACGTGCGACGGAGGCGATCGAGTTCGTGATGAATGCGCGTGACGGTGCCGACTATGTTGGCGCCGGGCTGGCGGCGGATGTCGAGTACGACGGACGGCCGGTCCTGATGCCAGGCGCCGATGCGTTCGTTCTCGAAGCCGTCCGACACCTCGGCGACATCGCGTAGCGTCACGGGCGCGCCGCCGCGCTGGGCGAGCGTGATGCGGCCGTACTCGGCAGCGCTGGTGATCTGATCATTGGCGGAGATCGCGTAAGACTGCGTGCGCCCGTCGAGCGATCCCTTCGGCGAGGAGACGTTGGCAGCAGCAACCGAGGTGCGCAAATCCTCGAGCGTCAAACTGACGGCGGCCAGGGCGTCCAAGTTGACGCGCACGCGCACGGCGGGTTTGAGGCCACCCTGCACCGAGACGCTGCCGACGCCCTGAACCTCGGCGAGGCGTTGCGACAAAAGACTGTCGGCGACATCTGACAATTCGCGCAAGGGCAGCGTCGGCGAGGTCAGCGCGAGTGTCATCACCGGGCTGTCGGCGGGATTCACCTTGGCGAAGGTCGGCGGATAGGGAAGCGTGCGCGGCAGCACGGAGGAGGCCGCATTGATGGCGGCTTGAACATCCTGCGCGGCGCCGTCGATGTTGCGCGACAGATCGAACTGCAACGTGATCTGGCTCTGGCCGAAGCTCGAGATCGAGGTCATGCTGGCGAGCGCGGGGATCTGGCCGAGCTGGCGCTCGAGTGGTGCGGTGATCAGCGAGCCCATCGTCTCGGGATTGGCGCCGGGCAGGCGCGTCGAGACAGTGATCGTGGGGAAATCGACTTGCGGTAGAGACGAGACCGGCAAGCCGCGATAGCCCAGGATACCCAGGATCAGTACGGCGACGGCGAGAAGCGAAGTAGCGACCGGCCGCGCAATGAACGGCGCCGACACGCTCACGGGGTGATCCCTTTTGGCGGCGACGCGGTTGCGGGAGTGGAGGCGGCGGGCGTCAACGCGCCGGTTCTACCGGTTTCGCTGCTGCGTTTTCGACGCTCACTTTCGCCCGGTTTGATGCCCTCGGGGCTGGCTTTGGCGTCGGCGGCGGGTTTGGCTTGCGCGCTCGGATCGCCCTGCTTGTCGCGGCCCTTGCGGCGGGGGCCCGGCTCACCTTTCGGACTGGGTGCAACGCCCGGTGTGATGACGTCCACGTCTTTGCCATCCGAAAGGCGGGCAAAGCCCACGGTCACGACGTTCGTGCCCGCGTCGAGACCCGATGTGATGATCGCGCGACTGTCCGATTCCATCGACACCTCGACGGGGGTGACGCGGGCCTTGCCGTCGGCGTCGACGGCATAGACGAAGGTGCCCGGCGGACCACGGCGAATGGCGGCGCTCGGCACGGTTTTGGCGCCGGCCAGGGTTTCGACGATGACGCGCGCGGTGACGAACTGGCCGGGCCACAGGCGGCGGTTTTCATTGGGCACGCGCGCCTTGAGTTTGATCGTGCCGGTGGCCTGATCGATCTGGTTGTCGATGGTTGCCAGTTCACCGGTCGCCACGACGCTGCGTCCGTCAGGCGCCATGATCTCGACGGCAACGGGCCCGCGCGACATCGCGGCCGTGACGCTCGGCAGGTCGCGCTGGGGAAGGGTGAACACCACGCTGATCGGCGTCGTCTGCATGATCGAGACGATGCCGGTGGAGTCGCCGCGCAACAGGTTTCCCGGATCGACGAGGCGCAGGCCGACGCGGCCGTTCATGGGCGCGGTGATGGTGGTGAAGCCGAGCACGGCGCGCGCATTGTCGATGGCGCCTACGTCGGCGCGGATTTGGGCTTCGATCTGGGCCACCTGAGCGCGGGTTTGGTCTTCCGTCTTCTTCGGCCCGGCGTTGAGGGTCATCAGGCGCTGGGCGCGCTCGAGGTCGAGGCGCGCATTGACGAGCAAGGCTTCGTTCTGAGCTTTCTTGGCCAGCGCTTGGTCGAGCTGGGCCTGATAGACGGTGGGATCGATGCGGGCGAGAACTTGGCCCTTTTCGATGTCTTGGCCTTCTGTGAACTCGACGCTCATCAGGCGGCCGTCAACTTGGGCGCGCACTACGACGGCGGCGAGGGCTTGAACGTTGCCGATGCCCTCGCGGTGCACGGGCACGTCCGCCAGCGTGACGGGGGCAACCGTGACGGGAATGGCGCTCTCGCCCGAGGCCCAACGCTTGCCCTTGGCGGCGGGACGGGTGGCTTCCGGTGTCGCGGACCCGTCCTTGATCCAAACCCACGTGCCGACGCCACCCGCAAGGAGGGCAGCAGCGACGAGAAGGGGACCAAAACGCATCGAGACCATCCGGGTTCGCAGGGGCGGGGCGGCTGCGTCTGCTGATCCTGCCCGACGGTGGGGGCGGTCAGGGTTTGCAGAGCGCGGCGATCCAGTGAACGGATCGCCTGCCGTATTTCCATCGCCCGAGTTTACGGCAATTTGACTACGCGGGGATAACTTCACCCCGGTTTTAGATGCCGCTCAGCCCGAAAATCCGCTCAAACCGGTGGAATTTTTTCGAATTTCTGCAAGCTGCGCACGATAGAGGGGCCAGCCACCCCCGGAAAATTGGAACTCCAGGCGGTGTATGCAACCTCTCCCACGTAAAGATCGCCGCGGCTATCGACCGCGATGCCGTGCGGCGAGACGAACTGGCCCGGACCCGTCCCCCGCGAGGGTGTGCTGTGCACCCGGCCGAGAACCTTGCCCTTGTTGTCGGTGATCGTGACGCGTGGTCCCAGGTTGGGCATGTCGCGGTTCACCGCTTGGTAGGGTCCGATTTCACCGATGTAGCAGATCGGGCATGTGCCGCTGGTCATGAACAGGCCGCTGGGCCGATGCAGGTTGTTCCACTGGGTCTCGTAGCGGCCCTTGCCGTCGAACACCTGCACGCGATGGTTTTCGCGATCGGCGACGAACACCCAGCCGTCCGCATCGCAATGGATGTTGTGGGGGATGTTGAATTGGCCGGGGTCGCAGCCCGGTTCCCCCCACGCGAGCAGCAGCCGGCCCTTGGGGTCGTATTTGTGGATGCGGGCGTTGCCGTAGCCGTCCGACACGTAGAGGTCTTGCGTCGGCGACAGCGCGGTATGCGTGCAGCGGTTGAACGGCTCGCCCGAAACGTAGGGCGCGGGTTCGCCCGGCACGCCCAGCTCCAACAGCACTTTGCCGTCGAGGGTGCAGTGACGCACGGTGTGGTCGCCGTCATCCGTGCAGTAGAGCGTGTCGTCGGGTCCCACGTGGATGCCGTGTGGCCGGTCGAACGTGTCATGACCCCACGAGGTGATGTAGTTGCCCTCGCGATCGAGCACGATCATGGGGTGTTCGCCCCGATTGAAGCAGTAGACGCGATCGCGACTGTCGATGCCGACAGCGGCGACATCGCCGAACACATACCCGGGGGGCAGCTTGGCCCAGTCTTCCACCACGCGAAACGTATACTCCCCCGTGCCGACGACGACGCTCATGTGGTGTACTCCCCTGGATCGCGATTGATGCGGGGGCCAGCTTAGGACGAGATTGGGGCGGCGTCAGGGGGGATTGGGGGACGGGTGTGGGGAAGGTGGGGTGGTTGGATGTTGGGGGCATGGCTAAGCCCGTCGTGATTGACTCGAAAGAGACCTCCGACGGCGCCACTGGCGTCCCCTCTCCCCGCTCACTGTGCTTGCAACCGGGAGAGGGTCAGGGTGAGGGGCACTACTTGTTCGCATCCGGCTCATCAGCGTCCGCTCACCATTTGATCTCGCGCGAAAAGAACAGTCAGAGAATGACGACGAGAAGGGTCAGGAGCTGCCGCTAAAGCGCAAAATCTTGCCTGCCAGAACCAGACGTGCTGCAATGATTACTTCTACGCGCTCGCATTCGGCAAACACGTTGCGGCGCCATTGTGTAAATTTACTCAGTGATCGTTGAAAATTTCGATATTAGCCCCGGAGGAAGCCATGCATCCAAAGAACGGCACAGCCCTCTCGACCGCAGCCGTGAATGTCTTCCGCAATCGGTGCAAAGGTGCAGTCGTCATGCCGGGAGAACTTGGCTACGACCAATTGCGCGAAGTATGGAACGCTCAAATTGATCGACGACCGGCCATCATAGTCCGGGTATCGTGTGTCGATGACGTCATTTCTGCGATACGCTTCGGACGTGAAAATGGGCTGATAGTCTCGGTTCGGGGTGGCGGCCACAACATGCCGGGCCTTGCAGTGTGCGAGGGCGGATTGATGATCGATTGCGCTGGAATGCGCAACGTTCGCGTCGACCCGATACGCAAGCGCGCGTTTGCTGAACCCGGCGTCACCTGGGGAGACTTCGACGCTCAAACCCAAGCGTTCGGCCTTGCGACACCTGGAGGCGCGATCTCGCACACAGGCATTGCCGGACTTACACTTGGCGGTGGGTTCGGCTGGCTCAGTGGGAAACATGGCCTCACGTGTGACAACGTCCGTTCATTCAAGGTTGTCACGGCCGAAGCGGATTTATTGACAGCGAGCGTTGAGGAGAACCCCGATCTGTTTTGGGCCTTGTGCGGTGGTGGCGGCAATTTCGGAATTGTCGTCGAGTTCGAATACGAGCTTCACGAAGTGACTGCGATGTATGGAGGCATGATCCTCTACCCTTATTCCAGTGGAAGAGCCGTATTCACAGGTCTCAATGACTATCTTGATCACAGCCCGGATGAACTTGCCATGTTCGGGGGCATTCTCAAGGCGCCGGACGGATCACCAATGATTGGCGCTATCGTTGCCTACAATGGCGCGACCGGTGACGGCACCAAAGCAGTTGAACCATTCAGAAAGTTCGCAACTCCAATCGCTGATCTAACCGGTCCGATACGTTACACCAAGCTGCAGCGACTGCTGGATGAGCCATGTGCCGCTCATCGTCGGAACTACATCAAGACCCACCTACTGAAGGATCGAATTGTCGACGCGGCAGAACGTTGCCTTGAGGGGTATGAGAGCACCCCTTCTCCGCACTCGATGATCGCCTTTCAGTGCCTGGGGAATGCGGCTCGCCGAATTCCAAATGATGCGACTGCCTTCGGTCATCGAGACGCAAAGCTCGAATGCATGGTGCTTTCGATCTGGACAACGCCCGAGGATGACAAGATGCAGATCGAGTGGACGCGGTCACTATCCGGGCAAATCGAGCCGTTGGCTGTAGGGCACTACTTCAATCATGTCGGCATGGAGGCCGACGACGCCGGAGACACCGCGCGAACGGCTCTCGGCGCCAACTACGCGCGTCTCTCCAAGCTTAAGGCCAAATACGATCCCACCAACTTTTTCCGACACAACCAGAATATCAAACCTGCTCAGTAACCGAATTTGCGAGGTGGCAGGCCAGCAACCGCCCCGGTGTCGAGGGTCGTCTCGGAGCTTGCGCGATCAAACGAGGGATGGATCGAGATCAAAGGTGCATTTTGTCGACTGCTTTTAGAATGACCAGCCATGTCGGCTCTGGGTCACTCGCGACAACTTTCATGTCAGTCTCATGCATCCCAGGTCCTTCAGCCAACTTTTTGAAAGCGGCCGCCCCTCACCCTGACCCTCTCCCCGTTCGCGTGCAGGGA
>JANOHP010000028.1:0-40234 GCA_031406575.1 Hyphomicrobiales bacterium | reverse complement strand
CGGCGCAAGCCGCCGGTTTGAAGATCATGATCGGGTGCATGGTCGGCACCTCGCTCGGCATGGCTCCGGCGTTGCTGCTGGCGCAGCGCGCTGCCTGGGTCGATCTCGATGGTCCCTTGCTGCTGGCAGGGGATCGCGCGCCAGGCCTGCGCTATGATGGTGGCACGGTCTATCCGCCCGAGCCGGCGCTGTGGGGCTGAACCTGCCTCATCGGCACGACGCTACCTGACAGGGTTGCGTTCCCCGATCGAGCCCGCGATGATCTGCGACGTCAAAAGTTCCTCCCGGAGACATCGCCATGACCAGCTTCAATTTCGATCACATCCACTTGTTTTCGCGCGCCCCGGAAGCCACCGCCGCCTTCTACGAGAAGATGTTCGGCGCCCAGGTGACGCACTCGATGCCGGGCGGCAAGCTGCGCATCGACATGAAGCTCGGCGGCGCCAACATCTTCATCCTCGACGTCAGCGGCGATCCGAAAGCCGCGACCGAAGCGGCCCACCCCTTGCGCGGGCTCGATCACTTCGGCCTCGAGGTGAAGGGCATCGACGCCGTCTGCGACGAACTCAAAGCCAAAGGCGTCGTCTTCACGCGCGGTCCCGAAACGATCCGTCCCGGCACCCGCATCGCGTTTCTCACCGGCCCCGACAACATCTCGATCGAACTGCTCGAGCGGAGTTGACCTGCCGGGTCGGCGTCCATCGCGCCGACCCTTTCGCCCCTTTGCGGCCTGCGCGTCGACCGTATCTGGAAGCGCCAGCCCCCCCGTGTGTTCTTCGATCAGGAAGGAGTGACGTCATGGAGCTTGGTTATTTCACGATGCCTTCGCATCCCCCGGAGCGACCCTTGCGTGATGGCCACGAGTGGGATTTGCAGGTGATCCGCTGGCTCGATGAGCTGGGCTATTCCGAATGCTGGATCGGTGAACATCACACCGCCCCATGGGAACCGCATCCCTCGCCCGACCTTCTCGTCGCCCAAGCACTGATGCAGACGAAAAACATTCGCCTGGGACCCGGCGGCTTTCTGCTGCCCTACCATCACCCCGCCGAACTCGCCAATCGCCTCGCCATGCTCGACCACATCTCGGGCGGCCGCCTCAATTTCGGCGTCGCCGCGAGCGGACTGCCCAGCGATTGGGCCATGTTCAACGTCGACGGCGAGTCCGGCCAAAACCGCGAAATGACGCGCGAGTCGCTCGATATCATTCTGAAAATGTGGTCGACCAACGAGCCGTTCGAATACGTCGGGAAATATTGGACCGTGCGTAACCCGGAGACGATGTACGGCTTCCTCAAGCCCCACATCAAGCCGTTCCAAAATCCGCATCCCCCCATCGGTGTCGCAGGTCTGTCGAAGGGCTCCGACACACTGAAACTCGCGGGCGAACGTGGCTATCTGCCGATGAGCCTCAATCTCAATCCGGCCTACGTGGCGAGCCACTGGGAGGCCGTCGAAGAAGGGGCCAAGCGCACCGGCCGCAAACCCTATCGCGGCGACTGGCGCATGGTGCGCGAAGTCTTCGTCGCCGACACCGATGCCGAAGCGATGCGCTTGTCGGTCGGCTCGCACATGGGGCGCATGATGCGCGAATATTTCCTGCCGCTGCTGGGCGAATTCGATTTCCGGCAGTATCTCAAGCACGACCAGGACGTGCCCGACAGCGACGTCACGGCCGAATACTGCGCCAAGCACAACTGGATCGTGGGCTCACCGTCGACCGTCGCCGAGAAGATCGCCAAAATCTACGATGAGGTCGGCGGGTTCGGGCAACTCCTGGTGTTCGGCTTCGATTATGTCGAAAACCCGCAGGCGTGGCGTCATTCGCTGGAGCTGCTTTCGAAAGAGGTGCTTCCGAAGGTGAAACACCTCACGCCGAAGCGGTGAGCAGAGCCACAGTGGTCGCTGTCGATCGCGCCCTACTCGCGGCCCGGAATCAGTCCCGCCCCGCGATAGCCGCCATCGACAGCCAGAATTTCGCCGGTGATGTAGCTCGACTGCACGGGGTCGAGAAGGAAGCGTGCCGCGCGTCCGATTTCGACGGGCTCGGCGTAGCGCTGCATGGGGATCGTGCGCGCATAAAGCTGGCGATCCTCCGACGTGTGATGCGCACGCACCATGTCGGTTTCGACGGGCCCCGGAGCCACGGCATTGACGCGGATGCCGAGCGGCGCCAGCTCCGTCGCCATCACCTTCGTCAGCGTGATGACGCCGCCTTTGGACGCGCCATAGGCCGAGCGCTTGAGCGAGCCGCGAAGGCCTGAAATCGATGCGATATTGACGATCGATCCCCCCGTGCCGCGATCGCGCATGATGCGCGCGGCCGCCCGTCCGACGAGAAAACTGCCGACGATATTGACATCGAGAACCTTGCGGAATTCCGCGACGGTCGTCTCGAAGAGACCTTTGTTCAGCGCCATACCCGCGCAATTGACGAGCCCGTGCACGCCATCGCAGAACCGTGCCGCCTGAGCCACGGCCCGCTCCACCGCATCCTCGTCGGTGACATCGACGCTGAAGACGTGAACGCCCTTCTTTTCACCCCACCGCTTCTGCGCGTCGGCCAAAGCCTTTTCGTTGCTGTCGAGCAGCGCCACCGTCCAACCATCCTCGATCAACAGCTCGGCCGTTGCCTGACCAATGCCCGATCCCCCGCCTGTGATGATCGCGGCGCGTTTGATCTGCTTCGTCGTCGTCTTGGCCATGGATCGTCTCCCCTCAGGTGGCGTTCGGGCGGCCGAAGACCGCTTCCATTTCACGGCGGAACAAGTAGGTCGCGTCGGTCGTGTCGATGGCGACATCGGACCATTTCAACCGTTGGCCCTCGGCAATATCGGTCTTCAGCGTGACGTTGTGCGACAGGCCGAGCGGCAGGTAGCCTTCACGCAGTGACATGTCGGCCGGCGTCTGCTTGCCCCAGACGCAGAAGCCGCCTTCACCGTCCAGGACTTCACCTTTGTTCAGCGCGCGCTTCGCCGTCGCCACGACGTCTGAATTGAAGCAGGCGGCGGAGCCCGTGGGCTCCTGGCGCAGCACGGCTGAAGCAATCGATATCCCAAGTTCGAGGCCGATCATGTGCGTAGGGCGATAAAGGGCTGCGTACTGGCCGCTCTTGTCCTGCAGCATGTTGTATTCGCGAAAGCAGCCGCGCGCATAGGCGCTGTCGCTCTCGATGACCACATAGGTGCCCATGGCGAGGTGGTGGGGAACGTCGCTGCCATCGCGGTAAACGGATGAAGTGACCTCGGTAACGCCTTTCTTTTCGAGCACGCCGCCCTCGCTGCGCGGCTTGCAAATATCGGCATGCTCGAAGCGCGTTGCGGGCGGAAACGACAAGCCTTCCGATTGCGCGTGCAAGCCCGTCGCATTGCACACCGCCGTCATCTCGATGCCCGACTTGGTGCCATCGATGAACGAGTTGAACATCTTGGGATTGATCTGCGAGCGATCGGTGATCGACAAATACTTGTCGAGAATGTCCCATAGCGTATCGGGCGTCGAGCGATGATAGGCCGGCATGTAGCGCGTACCCTTGCCGGCCGCGACGACGTTGAACCCGCAGGTGCGCGCCCAATCGACATGCTCGGCAATGAGGGCGGGCTGGTCGCCCCAGGCCATCGAGTAGACCACACCTTTTTCCCGCGCCCGCTTTGCGATCAGTGGTCCCGCCAGCGCGTCGGCCTCGACGTTGACCATGACGACGTGCTTGCCCGAATCGATGGCGGCCAGCGCATGCCGAATGCCGATCGCGGGATCACCCGTGATCTCGACGATGACGTCGATTTCCGGGCAGGCGATGAGGGACATGGCATCGTCGGTGAGATGCGTGCGGCCAGTCTTCAGCGCGTCGCCGAGCGACCGCGCATCGATCTGCTCGGCCGGCCAGTCCACACCGACGAGGCGCTCGTGTGCGCGCGCGGGGAGGAGATCCGCTAGGCCCACCAAATGCATGCCCGGCGTCAACCGGCATTGCGACAGGAACATCGTTCCGAACTTGCCGGCCCCGATCTGTCCAATCCGGATCGGCCGACCAGCGGCTGCGCGCTCACGCAGGCGAAGTGAGAGACTCAAAACGGGTCATCCTTTCGGCAGAGGTGATGATCGGCGCACAGTGCCGGGGCCACGCCGTTGATGCAAGTGGGAGCGCGCAAAGCGGTGTGCGTCCCCCGCGTATCGCACGCTTCACGCCCACCTCGGTCGGTGTCATGCTGCCTTTTTACTCGAAACTCGTCCGAGGTGAGCCGATGTCGACGCCGCAGATGCACAAAGAGTTCCGTTACGTTCGCGCGCCACGTGGCCCCGTCGAAGAGAGTTGCTTCGAGCTCGTGGAGGCGCCCGTGCCGCGCCCCGATAAGGGCCAAGTGCTGGCGCGCACGCATTACCTTTCCATGGATCCTTACTTTCGCCGGCAAATGTCGGAAAGTGCCAACTATGCCAACGCGCTGAAGCTCGGCGGCCTCATGATCGGTCGCGGTGTCGGCGTCATTGTCGAGAGCCGCCATCCGGATTTCAAGGTCGGCGATGCCGTGCAGAGCGAATTCGGCTGGCGCGAGCACGCGGTGCTCGACGGCCGGGGCCTGCGCAAGCTCGAGGCGGACTTGCAGCCACTTTCCTTGTCGCTGGGATTGGTTGGCCAGTCGGGGGCGACAGCCTGGGTCGGCCTCTTCGATGTCGCGCGGATGCAAGCCGGTGAGACGGTCGCGGTGTCGGCCGCGGCTGGCGCCGTCGGCAGCGTCGTCGGGCAGATCGCCAAGATCATGGGGTGCCGCGCCATCGGCATCGCGGGCGGGCCGGAAAAGTGCCGGCACGTGGTCGAGGATTTGGGGTTCGATGCCTGTATCGACTACAAGGCCGGCCCCATCGATGCCGCCTTGGCCGAAGCTGCGCCCAAGGGCATCGATGTGTATTTCGACAACGTCGGTGGTGACGTGCTCGATGCCGTGCTGTTGCGGTTGGCGCAGAACAGCCACGTGGCGGTGTGCGGGCAGATCTCGCAGTACGACACCACCGAGCGCGCAGGCCTGCGCAATTTCGGCGCGCTGCTCGACAACAGCGTCACCATCACGGGGTTTCGTATCGGCAGCCGGCTCGACCGGCGGGACCATGCCTTGGGCGAGCTGCAGGCGTGGTGGCGCGAAGGCCGCCTGAAGTGGCGCGAGACCGTCGCCGAAGGCATCGAGCAGGCGCCCGCCGCCTTCATCAATATGCTGAGAGGCGGCAATACCGGAAAACAGGTGGTGCGCCTCGTGCGATAGAAAAGCGCGCGGTCGGCTCTACTTCAACACCTCGCTCAAAATGCCGAGGCCTTCGAGCGCGCGCGGGAAGCCGCTGTAGGGCCCCGTTTGGATGACGGCCTCCACGATCTCCTCGCGCGTCAGGCCGACGTTCAGTGCCGACTGCGAGAACTTGCGCAACAAATTCTGCAGTCCCAACCCCGTGAATGCCGCAAGCGCCACCAGCATGCGCTGGCGGTAATCGAGGCCCGGCCGATACCACAAATCGCCATAGCCGTAGCGGATGGCGGACGGGTAGAGCGCGCCGGTGATGGCATTGCCGGGCGCCGCATAGCCCTGACTACCACGTTCCCCATGCAACGTGGCAAGCAGCTCCCGGCCCCGCCGGTCGAGCTCGTCGTTGCTGTCGTCACGGGCAGGCTCGGGCGCGATCGAGACGCCACGTGCCGCGAAGACGCCGTGGGCGACGCGAGCTGCCGTCTCGGTCGTGACGAAGCCCGCGTAGAGGCCCGCCTGCATGAACACCTCGAGGATGCTGCGCGGGGACAAGCCCAGATCGAGTGCGGCTGCCGTCATCGTCTCGATCTGCGGCAGGCGTTGCAGCGGGCTCAACACCGCCAGAGTGCAGATCATGCGATCGGCGCGGCCCAATCCCGGCCGATCCCAGATGCCACCGAAAGCCACCTCCGCCATGAAGTCGTCGAAACCCGGCACCGCTTCGGGGCCTGCACGACGATCGAGCCCGAGGTGCGCGCGCAGCGCAGCGCCACGCTGCCTCGTGTCCTGTCGGATCATGGTCCATCTCCGGAAAGCCGATGTCGCAGTGTGACAGGCCGTGCCCAAATGGGGAATGGTCAAAGGCGCAGCTTGCAATCCGCGCGTCGAGGCACCTCAGCGCCGGACGAGATTGCGCTGATCGTATTTGGCCAGCACCTTGCGCGCCTCCGCAGCGACGGCGTCGGCCATCGCCGCCTGACCTTCTGCCGTGGGATGAAACGCACCCGAATAGAGGCTCGCCAGCAGCACCTGGAACCACGACAGCGTGCTCGTCGGCATCGCCTTCTGCATCACCGAGCGCGAGACGTGGAAGTTGCCCGCCATGAACGCATCGTTGGGCGTGCGAAACCAGCGCTGACGCGACGCATAGGCGCGCCAGTCCGCCGGATTGAAGGGCTGCCATTCGCCCTCGATTTTGCGCGGCAGGCGCAAGTCGTCGGCCGAGGAAAAGGCATGATCGGTGAAGCCCGCACAGATACTGCGACCCTTGAAGGCTTCGCGATGCGCTTCGACGAACGTCCAGCCGTAAGAGCGCGCGGTGTCGCTCATGATGTCGTGCAGGCGCTCTGCCGCTGTCATGGAATCGCGCGCTTTTTCCATCGACAGCTTGAAGTCGGGCACCACCGTCATGCCCGCGCGCCCGTCGGGGCACAACGAGCGGCCGTCATCGAGAAGCGCCATCGGCGGATAGGACGTGAGCAACACGCGATCCGTTTCGTTCCACGGCATATGCAGAATGTAATGCAGCGCGCGGTTCAGAGCTTTGTAGCGATCGACCAAACGCTCGATCTGCTGGGTGGCTTCGAGGAAATTCTGCACCTGCCCCATCCAGCCGCCGATGCGCCGCAGCGTCGAGGTATCGGCCAGTACGGCGTTCGCCAAGAGGCGCGAGAACCCGACGTCGTTGCCACCGATCGACAGCAAGAGGAGATCGATACGGCGCGCATGTTCCACATCGCATTTGCGCAACACCAGACCGACGAGGTCCTCGACTTTGCCGTTCAGATGATAAGCCTCGGGAAGATCGTGGGCGGGCGCTTCACGTTTGCCGCACTGGGCTTGGGCGATGGCCGAGATTTGCGACAGGTCCGGCGGCGTCGGCACCCATTCGTGGCCTTTGTAGCGCAGGAACAAGCCCTGCGTGACCTCGGCCCCCGAGCAGGCATAGGAGACGAACGTGACGGCGCGATCGGGTTGCTCGATCGCCAACTGCAGAGCCGCGCGCAATTGATGCGAATAGAGCGAGCGATGGCAGGCTTGGTCGAGCCAGCGCGGGTTGGCATCGAGAAAAGCTTTGTCGCCAATTTGTTGCCACCCGCCGACGCGGGCAGGAAAGCCCATCAGGTTGGCTCCCGATTTGGCGTCGCCGTAATCCGCCGAACGTTCGCGCGAGAAGCGCACCGCGACATCCGGATTGCCTTCGCCCGAGGCGAAACTGTCGCCCATGCCGACGACGAGAATGTCGCGAATTTTGATCTCATCGGCAGCGATTTCACGCTTGCCGATTTCAAGCGAAACGCGCGCACCGGCCGGAAACGGGATCTCGAGAATGACGGCCTCGTCACAGCGGACCTTGATAGCTTGACCGCGCATGCCGCGCGTATGCGGCGCCGTGAGCCAGAGACACTCGACCTCGGCATCTTCGATGCCGCGCGCAGTCACGACGATGCGATGCAGCGTCGGATCGAGATAACTGGTGTGGCCTTTGCAGACGTGCCGGTTGAGTTTGGGTTCCCAGCAGGTGTCGTCGAGCATGGTCGCGGCCCACCCCTCGCCCTGGTGGCGGTCAGCCAGCGCGCGTTCGGCGGACAGGATGGGCGTGCGACGCTCCGCATCCGTGAGCGCCACATAGGTGGCACGATGGACTTCCGTGTGCGCGGGGTCCGTGAAGAACCGGAAAGGATTTTCGAGACGCCAGTATATCGAGGGCTCGGCCGTGGCCGCGCTCACGCTCACAAACAATACGCACAGGCCCACGGCCAAGCAAACCAGCACGCGCCAAATAGAATTGGATAAATCTCTCACGATCAATCGACTCCCTTGCCGCCGCAGTCTCCTCGTGGAGCGGCCCTCAAATGCGGCCACGTCGGTGTCCCCGCCACAGGCGCCAGACACGCGTCAACGGTGCAGGCTCCGCCACCTGTGTGAGGCGACGATAGCCCTTCTGGTTCTGAGCGGCAAAATAAGGCTCGACCATGGCGAGAGGCAGAAGTGCGGGAAGCGCGGCGCGATCCATGCCGGTCATTTCCGACCGCGCTTGCTCGAGCGCAGCCCGTGCGCGGATCTCGAGGCCCCGCGCGATCATTTCTACCGCAGCTTCGGTGGCAGGTGGCACGGGGCGCTGCTCGAGCACTTCGGGTGTCACGCCTGCTTGCTGCAGCCGCGATCGGGGCAACAAAAACGCACCGCGATCCAACGACGCGGGCAACCGCCCTAGACCGCACGCCAACCCGTAGGCCACTCCGGCGCCACGCAAACCCGGATGCGCCGCGGTCTTTGGTCCGGCCAGAATTGACACGCCCAGCGCAAACACGAGCCCTTCGGTAGCGGCGAGATAGTCATCGAGCGCGGCGTCGTCGGCAAAGAGGTCACCCGAGAGGTCGCAACGCCGCGCATCGAGAATGCGCTCGAACGGTTCGCGCGGCAGGGCATGACGGGCTATCGTGTCGATCAGCGCGTCGGCCACCGGATGGCCCGAATGCCCGCCGTCGGCGCCGCGCGCCAGCGCGTCCCGCCACCATTGCAGGCGAATTTCGCCCATCATCGGCTCGCGCACCTGCGTCGCGATCCGGCCGACTTCAGCGGCGAAAGCCGCAATGGCGAGCAATCCCACACGAGCTGCGGCCGGCGCCAGGAGGGCCGCGATATATCGGTCGGGCTCGCCACTGCGCGCGCGCGCCCGCACCAGTTCCGGTGGGTTCGCCCCCGTCGGTGCGGCGCGGCGCACCGGGTCAGGCGAAATGGGAGGCAGCAACCATGACGAACGTCACAGGCAGTGCCAGCAAGAGGTTGATCCGCGCATAGAAGGCAATCTTTTCGCGCGCGCGCGCCACTGCTTCGATATCGCCGGGCACGTCGCCCAGGACGATGCGCAAATTGGGTTGGATGACGCCGTGCGCAAGGCCCAGCATGACGACACCGCCGAGCACACCGCCCCACAGCATCAGCGCCTTGACTGTCGAGACGTAGACCACCGTCGAATAAACCCAGCGATCGAACAGATAGCCGGTGCTGATGAGCAACAGTACACCGCTGATCACAGTGATCGTCGAGCCGTGCAGAAACGTGGCGGCGACACGCGGAACGATCAACCGCATCAACGGTCCGCGCACCTGATCATCGGCCTGCCGGATGGCGGCGAGCTGGATGAAATTCACGAACCAAATCATGCCGACCCAGATCATGGCCGCAAAAACGTGGACAACGCGCAGCAGCAGCGAGATCAGGCCGATCGTATCGATGCCGCCGCTCGCCACCCACACCACGACGACGAGTGCGATGACTGCCAATCCAACGAGGAGCACATTGAGCGGGCTCGCGAGCAGGTTCTTCATTATCGAGTGCCCTTCTTCAATCGACCGCCAGGAGCGCCGCTGCGACGGCGCGCCCCTCGGCGAGGAGTATGTTGTAGGTGCGGCATGCCGCACCGGTGTCCATTGCATCGACGCCGACGCCTGCTTCGCGCAGCGCGTCGACGATCGGTCGCGGCAAAAGTACGACGTTGCGCCCGGTGCCAACCAGAAGAATTTCGATCGTCTCCCGCTCCACCAGCACACGGCGAAAAGTCTGCGGCGTGATATCGGCAACGCTTATTGGATCCCACGCTTCGATCGCACTCGGCAGACACAGGATCGAGCCACGATGGCTCATCCCCGCGAACCGAAACCCGCCATTGCCGTAGGCGTCTATCGACGCGCGACCTGGATATCTGCCCTGTGTCGCGGCGGTCATGTTCGGCCCCGATCAGGCTTTGGTTTTGGTCGAGCCCTTTGCCGCACCCGCAGATACCGTGGTGGCGGCCGCATCCTTCGTGCCGCTCCAGTTGTCGCGCGAAATGCCCAGCCAGAAGACGATCGGCGCCGCAATGAACACCGACGAATAGGTGCCGATGACGATGCCGAACAGCCACAGCGCCAGTACCGACACCGCCGTCACCGACGACGTCATGATCGTGCGCGACAAGGTCTCATTGATCGAGAGGTTCAGCAGCTCGTCGAACGGCATGCGCTTGTATTTGCGCAAGTTCTCACGAATGCGATCGAACACGACGACGGTATCGTTGATCGAGTAGCCCGCGAGTGTCAGCAACGCGGCTACCGTCGCCAGATCGAACTCGTACCAGAGCAGCGAGAAGATGCCGGTGGTGATGAAGACGTCGTGGAAGATCGCGACGATCCCAGCGACTGCGAATTGCCATTCGAAACGGAACCACACGTAGGCGGCAATGCCCAACAGCGCCACGACGACGGCCTGAATACCCGTCCATTTGAGTTCTGCCGAGACGGTCGGACCGACGACTTCCGTGCGGCGAACGGTGATGCCCTCACCCAATTCCGCGCGCACTTTGTTGCCAGCTTCGATCTGCGCTTTCTCGTCGGCTTGTTGGCCGATACGCACGAGGGCTTCGTTGCCTTGGCCGACACCCTGCACCTGCACGTCGCCGATGCCGAGCTTGTTGAGCTTGGTGCGCAGCGCGCTGATGTCGAGCTGGCCCGACGTCGCCTGAACCTCCATCAGCGAGCCGCCCTTGAAGTCGACGCCGTAGTTGAGGCCTTTGACGGCCAAAAACACACCCAGCGCCAAAGCCACGGCGAGCGTGCCGCCGCACACGATACGGCGCCAGCCCAGGAAGTCCCATTTGCTGCCGTGGGGGAAGAAATCGTAGCCTTTATAGAGCATGGAGCGTGTCCTCAAAGCGGCGCTGGCACAGCCTTGCGGCTGTAGGACTTCAGCCACCAGATGACGAGCAACCGGGTCACGGTCACCGCCGTGAACATGGTCGTGATGATGCCGAGCGTCAGCGTCACCGCGAACCCTCGAATGGGGCCAGAGCCCAGCGCGAACATCAACAAGCCCGCAATGAACGTGGTGAGCTGGCTGTCGACGATCGTCGCATATGCCCGCGAGAAGCCGGCATCGATGGCCGCGATCGGCGTTTTACCGGATCGCAATTCTTCGCGCGTTCGCTCGTAAATCAGCACGTTGGCGTCGACGGCCATGCCGATGGTAAGCACGATGCCGGCGATACCGGGCAACGTCATCGTGGAGCCCAAGACCGCCATCAGCGCCAACACCATGACTACATGCAGCGCCGCGCCGATGACGGCAAAGACGCCGAAAACGCCGTATGCGCCGATCATGAAGATCGCGACGCCGACGAGTCCGATATAGGCCGCCCTCTTGCCGGCATCGATCGAGTCTTGGCCCAAGCTGGCGCCGACGACGCGTTCCTCGACGATGGTCAACTTGGCGGGCAGTGCACCGGAGGTGAGCAACGTGGCGAGACGCGTCGTATCCTCGGCCGTGAAACGGCCGCTGATCTGGCCGTTGCCGCCGAGAATTTCCGATTGAATGACCGGCGCCGTGATCACCGTGTTGTCGAGCACGACCGCGAACCGGTAACCCTTGTTCTTGATCGTGATGTCACCGAAGATCTTGGCTGCGGACGGCTTGAACGTGAACGACACGATCGGCTGATTGTTGGTGCTGTCGAAAGCGGCGCTGGCGCGTGCCAGCTGCTCACCCGACAAAAGAGGCCGCTCTTGAATGAGCTCTGCCGCCCCCGCTTCTTCCGTCGACGGCACGATCCGGTAGCCGGGAGGCACACCATTCAGCCGCGCCTGCTCCGCCGTGATCGTGCGGTGCACGAGATGGAACGTCATGCGCGCGGCTTGGCGCAAGCGCTGGCGGATTTCTTCGACTTCCTTTTCCGTCTCGACGCCCGGCTGTTGCACCAAGATGCGATCACGCCCCTGGCGCTGCACGGCGACTTCCTTGGTGCCGTCGGGATCGAGACGTTTACGAATGACTTCGGTGGCGGTTCCGATGGCTTGCCCGGCGCGCTCGGTCAGCGCGGCCTCGGTGGGTGCGATCAAAATCGTATCGGGGCTCGAAGCGGCAATCGTCAGCTCCGGCGTCTGCGTTCCCGTCAGTACGTTCCCGGTCATGAGGATCATCGGGCGCAGCGCTTTGAGTGCGGCCTCTTGCGTGCTGGGATCGGTCAGCTTTACCTGGACGGTGCCGCCTTGCACGGTGCTGCGATTGCCGATGCGTGGCTGCGCTTCACTCAGTTTTTTGCGCGTATCTTCGACCACCGAAGCGAGCCAGTCTTTCCGCAGTTCCTCCAGATCCATCTGTGCCAGAAAATGCGCGCCGCCGCGCAAATCCAACCCCAGTCCGAACCGGAAGCGTGCGAACTCGGGCAGACGCTCGAACGACTGCTGCGTCAAGAAGCTCGGGATCGTTGCCAGAATGCTCAACAGGCAGACGCCCAGGATGGCGACCACCTGCCAACGCGGGAAATGCAGCATGACGGATCAGGCCTCGTTCGAGTTGTAACGGGCGACGCGCGCGCAGCGCCAGCGTGGGCTCACGTGCCTTCTTTGACCGGCTCACCCTTGCCGCGAACCTCGGCAATAAAGCCGCGCGCTATGCGCAGGCGCATCGTGTCACTGAATTCGACTTCGAGTTCGGGTTCGGTATCTTTGACTTTGGTGACGCGGCCGATGAAGCCGTTGGTCAACACCACGGTATCACCGCGACGGATGTTGGAGAGAAGCTCTTTGCGCTGCTTGTCGCGCGTCTGATTGGGTCGAATGACCAGAAAATAGAAGATCGGCAGCATCAATGCGAGCGGCACGAGCAGGCTCGACAGTGGGTCGGCGCCGCCGGGCATCTGGGCATAGGCGGGAGAGATGAAGAGAAGCATCGGGATCGGTCCTCGGGAGCGCTCAACGCGCAGACATCGGCGTATCGGTCGGCATGCGTGTGTGCAAGTCCGCCTCGCAGGCGCACCTGTCGGCAGGAGGCGCGCATCACGGATCACGAAGTCGCAAAGGCATTTCCGCCATGCTGCCTGCGCCGGATCACGCGGCCGGACTATAGTTCTTCACCGTCCGATTGCAACAGGGGCTCGCGCGTCATAATTCCCGGCCTTTCGAGTGCCCGCGCGCGCCTCGCGACAGCGTCGGGCCGTGACGGCGGGCCATCCCTCGTCTATAGAGCCGCGTCCCACCCCGAGTCTGGAGCGCTGCCGTCCATGTCCGCCGACCCGTCCCTGATCGAGCGCCTGGAGCGCCTTGCCGCAGCTCTGGAGCGCATCGCCCCGCCGGCCGCACCCCCCATCGACTTCGAAAGCGCGGAAGCCTTCGTTTGGCAATCGGCCCCCGAAGCGTTCATTCCGGTGCCCAAGGTCAACCGCCAACCTCTCGGCCTGCTCAAAGGCATCGAACGGGCGTCAGACCAACTCCTCGAGAATACCCATCGCTTCGCCCGTGGTCTGCCGGCCAACAACGCGCTGCTCTGGGGCGCGCGCGGCATGGGCAAGTCGAGCCTCGTCAAGGCGGCGCACGCCGACGTGCGCGCGGCGCTCGGCAAAAACCCACCCCATGACCTGAAGCTCGTCGAAATTCATCGCGAGGACATCGCCACGATGCCGCGCTGCCTCACCCACATGCGTGCCAGCCGCCACCGCTTCATCGTGTTCTGCGACGACCTGTCCTTCGACAAGGACGACACGTCTTACAAATCTCTGAAGGCGGTTCTGGAAGGCGGCATCGAGGGTCGCCCGGAAAACGTGCTGTTTTATGCGACCTCGAACCGCCGCCACCTGATGCCACGCGACATGATGGACAACGAACGCGCGACCGCCATCAATCCGGGCGAAGCCATCGAAGAGAAGGTGTCATTGTCGGACCGTTTCGGGCTGTGGCTCGGCTTCCACAACGGCAGCCAGGACCAATACCTCGAGATGGTGCGCGGCTATGCAGCCCACCACCACATCGAAATCGGCGACGACCAACTGGTGCGCGAGTCTTTGGAGTGGAGCGTCACGCGGGGCAGTCGCTCGGGCCGCGTCGCCTGGCAATACATCCAAGACCTCGCTGGCCGCAAAGGCGTCCATCTCGACGCCACGTGAGGAGATCGAATGGGCTCGGAGCACGGGGCTACGGAAACTCTGGTGCAGGTGGTGATCCTGCTCGCCGCCCTCGCACTGGCAGGACCAGCCGCGCGTTTGGCGCGCACCAGCGCCGTGCTCGCCTATCTCGTCCTGGGCATTGCCATCGGCCCCTATGGACTGGGACGCCTGCATCCGGGCCTCGAGGCCAAGAACATCATTGGCATCGCCGAATTCGGCGTGGTGCTGCTGCTCTTCGTGATCGGCCTGGAGTTGCGACCCAAGCGTTTGTGGGCGATGCGATCGACTGTATTCGGCACGGGGACCATGCAGGTCGTCGTCACCGGCGTGCTGTTGATGCTGGTCGCGATGGCGATGGGACTGGCGATGGGGCCTGCCCTCTTCGTCGGTTTCGCCCTGTCGCTGTCATCGACAGCACTCAGCCTGCAAGTGCTCGAGGAAAAAGGTGAACTCGTCACACAGCACGGACGCACCGCCTTCGCCATTCTCCTCATGCAGGATACCGCCTCGATCCCATTACTTGCGCTGGCGCCGTTGTTTGCGGTCGCCGCCGCGTCAACGGGTTCCGCCACGTCGGCGCCTGGCTGGGAGTTCACAATTCGGGCGCTGGGGACAATCGTCGTCGTGGTCGTGGGCGGCCGCCTGCTGCTTGGACGGCTCTACCGATTGGCTGCGCGATCAGGCGTCAAAGAAGCGACGTCGGCTGCTGCATTGTTGACCGTAGCCAGCATGGCCTTGCTCATGTCGCTCGCGGGCCTTTCGCCCGCGCTGGGCGCCTTCATCGCCGGCGCGCTCCTGGCCGACAGTGAATTCCGCCACGACATCGAAGCCAACATCGCCCCGTTCGAAGGCCTGCTGCTGGGCCTCTTTTTCACCGTCATCGGCATGTCGCTCGAGTTGCGCCTCCTCGTGGAGCATCCGTTCGTCGTCTCGGCGGGCGTCGCTGGCCTACTGTTGCTGAAAGGCGGGGTGCTCTGGGCGCTGGGACGCCAGCAAGGCCTGAGCTTACGTGGGGCGCGGCGCTTGGCCCTGGCCGCATCGCAAGGCGGAGAATTCGCGTTCGTGCTTCTGGCTGCGGGCGTGACGGCCAGCGTCATCGCCAAGAGCCTGTCGGACATGCTCGGCGTGATCGTGACGCTGACCATGATCGCCACGCCGCTCCTCATGTCGCTCGACGACCGCGTGTTTCCGCGCGATAGCGGGCCAAAGCGCGCCTTCGACAAGCCGCGCGAGCGCGAGGGCCACGTCATCATCGCGGGCTTTGGCCGTTTCGGCCAGATCGTGGCCCGCGTTCTCACCGCACGCGGCATCCCGTTCATCGCGCTCGACGGCAATGTGGAGCAGGTCGATTTCGTGCGCCGGTTCGGGTCGGAGGTCTACTACGGCGATGCGACCCGGCTCGATCTGCTGATCGCCGCCAAAGCCCATCAGGCGCGCGCGTTCGTCCTGGCCATCGATGACGTGGACGCCTCCTTGCGCACCGCCGAGGTCGTGCGGCGGCATTACCCCGACTTGCCGGTCTTCGCGCGGGCGCGCAATCGCCAGCACGTCTACAAGTTGATGGACCTGGGGATCGAGCAAATCCGGCGCGAGACTTTTCTGTCCGCCCTCGACTTGACGCGGCTTTTGCTCACGGGGCTGGGCACGACGGAGAGCGAAGCCAGCCGTCTCACGGAGACGTTCAAGGATCACGATCGCAAGCGGCTCTACGCCGATTATGCGCACTACGGCGATCTCGAAAAATTGACGCGCAAGACTCGCGAGTCTCAAAAAGAGCTCGAAGAACTGTTCGCCACCGATCTCGAGGCGTCGGCGAACGAGACAGCGTTCAGACCCAAAATTTGAGCGACGTCAGGCCCGGTCTCGCCGCCGCATGATGCCGACGAGGCGCACGACCAGCCAGATCGGCACCACGACAAGCGCACCCAGCAGGAGGTAACCGACAACACTTTCGATGGCGCCGAAGCCCAGGTCGTAGATGCGGCGCGGCAGCCGGCGGATCGTCTCGAACAAATCGGCGGGCGCAATACCCATTGCCGAAAGCACGACGCCAACGACCACCGACAGCACGATGAGCCGCAACACCACACCCAGCGGATCGCCGCCCAATAGCCGCTCTCTATCCATGTCGACGCGTCTCCTGAGGTCTTCGAGATCGATTCTGAGTCTCGGTAGCGAGGTATAACGCCTGCATGGCCAATCCACGACCCCGTCAACGCGCTGGTTCGCTCGCCGAGCGGGAAGGCTCGCCATCTCCGCCGCGGAGAATAGGCGTCACCCCCCCGCCGGCCGCCATCGGTTCGGCATTGCCCGAGCCCTTCGACGCTTGGTTTCGCTCGCGCGGCTGGCAACCCCGTGCGCATCAGCTCGCTCTCCTGGCCCAGGGGCGCGCGCGCCGCTCCACCTTGCTAATCGCGCCCACGGGAGCGGGCAAGACGCTCGCTGGCTTCCTCCCCAGTCTCATCGCGCTCACCGCCAAGCCGCCGCGCGCCGAACGTCGCGGCTCGGGGCTGTCGGTGCTCTATATCTCGCCGCTCAAGGCGCTGGCGGTCGACGTCGCACGCAACCTGCTCACACCCATCGCCGAGATGGGATTGGCCGTGCGCGTCGAAACGCGAACCGGCGACACGCCCGTTGGTCGCCGCCAGCGGCAACGCATCAACCCGCCCGAGATTCTGCTGACGACACCCGAGCAGCTCGCCTTGCTGCTCGCGAGCGAGGAAGCCGCCTGGCTTTTCGCTGGCCTCGAGACGGTGATCCTCGACGAACTGCATGCGTTGGCCCCCTCCAAGCGCGGCGACTTGCTGGCGTTGGGGATTGCGCGCCTGCGCACGCTGGCGCCGGGACTCGTCATCACCGGGCTGTCGGCGACCGTGGCGCGCCCGACCGAGTTGCGCGCTTGGCTCACCCCGCAGACGATGCCCGAGAGCCACATCCTGCTCGCCGATCTGGTGGAAACCAAAGGCGGCGCCGTGCCCGACATTCGTCTGCTCGAGAGCGAAGGCGAGTTGCCATGGGCCAGTCACACGGCACGCTACGCGGTGGGCGAGATCCTGCAATCGATCGCGGCGCACAAGTTGGCACTCGTCTTCGTCAACACGCGCATGCAGGCCGAGCTGATGTTCCACGCGTTGTGGCAGGTCAATGACGCCAACTTGCCGATCGCGCTGCATCACGGTTCGCTCGATGTCGCGCAACGGCGCAAGGTCGAAGCGGCCATGACCGCTGGCCGATTGCGCGCGGTCGTGTGCACCTCGACGCTGGATCTGGGCATCGACTGGGGCGACGTCGATCTCGTCATCAACGTCGGCGCGCCGAAGGGCGCGAGCCGCCTCATCCAGCGCATCGGCCGCGCCAATCACCGCCTCGACGAGCCGTCGCGGGCACTGCTGGTGCCGAGCAATCGCTTCGAAGTTCTGGAGTGCCGCGCCGCACTCGACGCCGCAATGGCGGGCGCCCAAGACGCCGTCATCAATCGCACGGGCACGCTCGACGTGCTGGCGCAGCATGTGTTGGGCATGGCGTGCGGCGCGCCGTTCGCGCCCGACGCGCTCTTCGCCGAGGTGCGCACCGCGCAACCCTATGCAAGCCTCACCCGCACCGATTTCGATCGTGTCGTCGATCTCGCTGCAACTGGCGGTTACGCGCTGCGCAGCTACGAGCGCTTCGCCCGCCTCAAGCTCGACGACGATGGCCACTATCGCATCGCGCATCCCAGCATCCGCCAGACCTACCGCATGAACGCGGGCACCATCGTCGAAAGCCCCATGCTGAAAGTGCGCCTCGTCGGACGCAGCGGTGGCGCACGATCGGGGCGCGCGCGATCGGGCCGTCCGGCCTCCGGACAACCCCTCGCCCTGCGCGGCGGGCGCATCCTGGGCGAGATCGACGAATACTTCGCGGGCGAGCTGAAGCCGGGCGACGCCTTCGTGTTTTCTGGCGCAATCGTGCGCTACGAGGGCCATCGCGAAACCGAAGTCTACGTCTCCCGCGCCACGTCCACAGACCCGATCATCCCGAGCTATCCCGGCGGTCGCTTCCCGCTGTCGACGCATCTGGCCAGCCGCGTGCGCGCCATGTTGGCCGATCCTGCGGCGTGGCCGAAACTGCCGGCTTCCGTTGCCGACTGGCTCGCCTTGCAACGGCGCCACTCCGTCATTCCGGCCGCCACCGACGTGCTGATCGAAATCTTCCCACGCGGCGCGCAGCATTTTCTGGTCATCTACCCCTTCGAGGGCCGCAACGCGCATCAAACGCTCGCCATGCTGCTGACGCGCCGGCTGGAACGGCTCGGCGCCAAACCGCTCGGCTTCACCGCCAGCGATTACGCGCTCGCCATCTGGGGCCTCGCCGATCTCTCCGCGCTGATCGCCGACGGCCGCCTGGATCTCGCGACCCTGCTCGCCGAGGACATGCTGGGCGATGATCTCGACGCCTGGCTCGCCGAGACCAGCCTGATGCGCCGCACATTTCGCCATTGCGCCATCATCTCCGGCCTCGTCGAGCGCCGCCATCCTGGCCGCGAGAAATCCGGCCGCCAGCTCACCATTTCCTCCGATCTCATCTTCGACGTGCTGCGCCGCCACGACCCGCGCCACGTTCTGCTCGAGGCAGCCTTTACGGACGCGGCGACGGGCCTCTTGGACATTGCTCGCCTGATGGCGTTCTTGACGCGAATCAAAGGGCGTATCAGGCATATCGCGTTGTCGCGTCCGTCACCGCTGTCGGTTCCCATTCTGGTCGAACTGGGCCGCGAGACGATCCACGGCGAGGCCCGTGAAGCGCTACTGCGCGAGGCGACGGACCGTCTCCTTCGCGACGCCATGGACGGGGGATGACCGATGCTCGAGATGAAGCCCGAACGGGCCAACATCACCGACTACGAAGCGCAGCCGATTTCCGTCGGCGGCAAGACGCTGGTGGCCGACATGTCGGGCGGGCTCTGGTGGCCAGCGGAATCCACCCTCATCATCGCCGATCTGCACCTCGAGAAGGGTTCCTCCTTTGCGGCGCGCGGCCAGTTCGTGCCGCCCTACGACACGCGCGAAACCCTGTCGCGCCTCGCCATACTGATCGACCGCTGGGACCCTAGGCGCGTCATTGCGCTGGGTGACAGTTTCCACGACGAACGCGCCGCCGATCGCATCGACGCGGGCGACCGCGAAGCGTTGCGCATTTTGCAAGAAGGCCGCGAGTGGATCTGGGTGACTGGCAACCACGACCCCCACATCTGCGCGTTGCTGGGCGGCAGGAGCGTCGATCGCATCGTGCTCGGCGGATTGAAACTCCAGCACGCCCCCTTCGATGGCCAAGCGACCCACGAGATCGCGGCCCACTTGCATCCCGCCGCGCGCCTGTCGATCTACGGCCACACCCTGCGCCGCCCCTGCTTCGTCGGCAACGGCCGCCGCCTCGTCCTCCCCGCCTTCGGCGCCTTCACCGGCGGCCTCAACGTCCTCGACGCCGCCTTCGCCCCGCTGTTCGGCAATGATGGGATGCGCGTGTGGATGCTGGGGCAAGAAGGCGTGTATCCGGTGGCGACACGGCATTTGGTTGGGGAGTGAGTGGGAGCGGGTAAGCCAGCCGCCTCATCGGTCCATCGCAACACAACGGGGATTCTTGATGACTACAGATTTCAAAGCTCTCCAAGTCCCACATCGGTTCTCGCTCATGAGTTACCTCCTGAAAGCCCACACGTGCGATGAAAATGGAAGGCCATGCACGAACTGCGGAACATGCTTCTTCATAAGGGTCGATACTGCGTCAATAGTGATGGTGACGAATTGGCAATTGCTAACCGGATGCGACCCCGTAACGGAGAATAGCAGCAGCGGCTGGATCGGCTCGCCTCACGCGATCGACGTGACCGTGATACATCTGGTCGGCGAGGAAGTCCGTTTTGCAGACATCTCAATCGCACTGTATGACGGAAATCAACCGAGTTGGTTCGAGCACAAGAACAGGCGCCTTCCCGGATACGACCTTGCCTTCATCAAACTAGAGAAAAGGCCAGACTTCCGCTCGCTCTCTCTGGATTATCTGGAGATCGAACAGGACGAGAAAATTGTTCCAGGCAACGATTGTTTTGTGCTCGGCTTTCCGTTCGGGGACTCTCTCGGATATCCTATGTGCATCTGGAAGCGAGCTACCATCGCAAGTGAATCGCTGTTCGACTTCAAGGGTGAACCTCGCTTCCTCGTGGACACAGCGACCAGACCCGGGATGTCAGGGTCGCCGGTCTTTAAAGCCAAACGCGGCGTAAAGCTTCGGACACCCTTGCAAGCGGCCGGTGCGGCGACCGCACTCGAACAGCTTCTCGATATAGAAATTCTTCCCTCGCACGACCCGCAGGGCGAGCTGATCATGGAGTTCTGCGGTGTGTATCAAGGAGTGTTCACAGATCGAATTGAACGAGACTTCCAGCTCGGCTACGTTATTGAGGCGAAAGCACTAACGGAACTGATACGAGACCCGCAGCCTGGCACCATTAAAAAATTAAGTTAGATCAAGCGCGACCACTGCGCTCTGCTCGTTCGCCGCGATCGAGTTCCGCGAGACCCTCCCGCACGGCCAGCCGCTCGGCATCGGTCAACGGGTGAACCTCTTCGATACCGCTGAGCTGCTCGAGCAATTCTGCCGCCAGCTCCTGGCGGTCGGCCGGGAGCCCCTTCACTTTCTCAATGGCGACTTCGAGAACCTTGATCATGCCAAAACCCTAGCACATGAGGCGGTTTCGGCCAAGTATCAGGCGGATCGCTTCCGCTGAATTCTTATCGACCGTTCTGCCGACATCGCGTTCCTTGAGCTTCACGCCGAACTGGGCCACGGTGGTGCCAAGGTATGGCCGAAGTCGGCGCCCCGCAGAATTCGAACGCACGAGAGGATACCCCCACCATGTCACTCCATTCCAAAGGCGCCGTCACCGGCGTGGGTGATACGCGCTACTCTCGCCAGTCGGGCAAGAGTGTGACGGCGTTGCAGATGGAGGCGTCGCTGGCCGCTATTGCGGACGCGGGCCTCGATCCCAAGGACATCGACGGCGTCATCGCTTACGGCAGCATGGCGGTCGTCGCCGAGGACTTCATCACCAACTTCGGCATTCCTGATTTGCGCTTCTCCGCCGTGACGCCGCTCGGTGGGGCGAGTGCGGTGGCGAGCATTCAATGCGCGGTCGCCGCCGTCGCTGCCGGCATCTGCAATCACGTGCTGATCCCCATCAGCCGCAACGGCTCGTCGGGCGTCGGGGGCCGCATCGGATCGCGCGTGCGCGAGATGCCGCAATTCCGGCTGATCGGCGAATTCGAAATGCCCTCGGGCGCCATCGCGCCAGCGCAGCTCTACGCCCCCATGGCGCGCCGCCACATGGAACTCTACGGCACCACGAGTGAGCAACTCGCCCACATCGCCGTCTCGACGCGCCACAACGCCATCCTCAACGGCAACTCGATGATGTCCAAACCGCTGACCATCGAAGATCATCAAGCCTCGCGCATGATTTCCGATCCGCTGCGCCTCTTCGATTGCAGCCTCGAGAGCGACGGCGGGTGCGCGTTCGTCGTCTCCTCGGCGGAGCGCGCGCGCGATTGCGCCAAGCCCGTCATCCAAATTCTGGGCGTCGCCGAGGGGCACCCCGACTCGCCGTCGGCCATCACCCAGCGCCCGGATCTCACCCGGTTGGGGCTCGCCAAAGCCGCACCCAAAGCGTTCGCCATGTCGGGTGTGACGCAAAAGGACATCGACGTCGCCGAGGTCTATGATTGCTTCACCTACATCGTCATGTGCCAGCTCGAAGACATGGGCTTTTGCAAGAAAGGCGAAGGCGGCCCGTTCATCGCCTCGGGCGCGATCAATCTCGGCGGCAGTCTGCCGATCAACACGCACGGCGGCTTGTTGAGCCAGGCGCACATGGCGGGGTTCAACCATGTCGTCGAACTCGTGCGCCAGTTGCGCGGCGAGGCCGGCAAAGCGCAGGTGGCCGACGCCGAAGTCGGGCTCGTCACCGGCTATGGCGACATGGGCGATGGCTCGATCGCCATCATGGCGCGGGCGTGAGGGGATATTCGATCATGGACGCGCAAACCTACGACAAACTGCTGCCCGAGCCGACGCCTGACACGCAACCCTATTGGGATGGCCTGAAAGCCGGCAAGCTGATGCTGCAAGCGTGCGGCGCATGTGGCCGCGTGCGCCATTATCCGCGCCCCGTGTGTCCGCATTGCTTTTCGATGGAGACGCGCTGGCGCGAGGCCTCGGGTCGCGGCACGGTGCAGAGCTGGACGATCACGCACCACGCGTTTCATCCCGGCTGGAAAGGCCAGATGCCGACCACGCTGGTCACCGTCGATCTGGCCGAGGGCGTGCGCATGCAGGCCGAACTGCGCGGCCCCATCCCGGCGACCGGATTGAAACTGGGCCTCCCCGTGCGCCTCACCTTCGATCCCGTCACCAGCGACCTGACGCTGCCGGTGTTCGTGTCGGAGGGGTGAGCGCGTGAAACATCGGCACCCTCGGGCATGTTCAAAACAAGCCCGGGGATGCCAGCCTTTGCAGAGCCACTGGTGTCAGGCCGAAAGCCAGACACCTACCGCGCGCTCACATCGAGCCGGGGAAGATGCCGCCGTCGAGCAGGATGTTCTGGCCGGTGATGAAGCCGGTGTGGTTCGACACCAGGAACGCGGCGGCGGCTCCGAATTCGTCGGGCCGTCCGAAGCGACCGGCGGGAACCTCGGCCATACGCTTCTTGGCCATGTCCTCGGCGCTGATCTTGTTCAGTTCCGCCATGCGCGTCGTGGAGCCGCGCAAGCGATCCGTGTCGAAGGGACCGGGCAGAATGTTGTTGATCGTCACGTTGTGGCGCACGGCGCGGCGCGCCATCACCGCGACGGCGCCCGTCAAACCCGACCGCGCGCCATTCGACAGCTCGAGCGAAGCGATCGGCGCTTTCACCGACTGGCTGGTGATGTTAAGGATGCGGCCCCACTTGCGATCCATCATGCCGTAGACGGTGGCTTTGATCAGCGCGATCGGCGTGATCATGTTCCACTCGACGGCCTTCCTCCAATCATCGAGCGAGAAGTCCTTGAAGTCGCCCGGCGGGGGGCCGCCCGCGTTGTTGATGAGAATATCGGGATTGGGGCAGGCGGCGAGAATGGCCGCGCGGCCTTCGTCGGTCGTCACGTCGCCCGGCACGATCGTCACCTTGACGTTGGACACCTTGGCGATCTCCGCCGCCGTCGCCTCGAGATCCGCCTTGGTGCGCGCCGTGATGACGACGTTGACGCCCTCGCGTGCGAGCTGCAGAGCGCACGCCTTGCCCAACCCCTTCGACGCCGCACAAATAATCGCCGTCCTGCCACTGATGCCGAGATCCATTGGGTTCCTCCTGGGGGTGAATGTTGGGGGCAGGCTAGAGCATGGTTGCGTGGCGTGGAAGGAGGTTTTGGGGTGTGTGGGGTGGGCATCGTTTTTGCCCCTGTGAAAATTCATCTGGGAAAATTCATCTTGTCACGCCCCCCACCTCGCGCTAAACACTCGCCCCAACGGGGCCCGTTGCAGCCGCCCCCTAAGGCTTTCCGCCCAAGTGCTGCTCCGGTGACGATCCAATGCGATCGTCGACAGCGGAGCACCGAGATGGGCGAATTCACAATCACGCCACGAGACCTCTACGCGCGCATTGGCAGCCCCGATGCGCCTGTCATTTTCGATGTTTGTCGCTGCGAGGATTACGACGTCGAGCAGCGGTTGATCCCCGGCGCGCGGTGGCGGGATCATCAGCGGGTGCAGGATTGGGCACACGAGATCCCGCACGGCCAGCGCGTCGTCACGGTCTGCGTCAAAGGCTTCAAAGTCAGCCAAGCCGCAGCCGCCGAGTTGCGTTTGCGCGGCATCGATGCGGCGGCGCTGGAAGGCGGCAATCTCGGGTGGCAGAAGGCGGGGTTGCCCACTGTCGCCAAGCGCCTCGGCGTCGGAGATCGTGAAGGGCGCGCCACGCGATGGGTGACGCGCGTGCGGCCCAAGATCGATCGCATCGCGTGTCCGTGGCTGATTGCGCGCTTCCTCGACCCGGCCGCGAAATTCTTCTACGTCATGCCCGAACAGGTCGTGCTGGCGTCGCAAGAGTTGAACGCCATCCCCTTCGATGTGCCCAACGTCGAGATCACCCATCGCGGCGACAACACCTCGTTCGATGCGCTGATCGAGGACTTCGGTCTGCATGATCAGGCACTCGATCGGGTGGCGCTGGTGGTGCGCGGCGCGGACACCGCCCGCATGGACGTGGCGCCGGAAGCGGCCGGTCTGCTCGCAATTTCATTGGGGATTTCGCACCTGTCGGGGCCGGAAGATCACGTGGCTCTCGAGCGCGGGTTTGCGGTCTATGATGCGCTCTACGCCTGGGCGAAGTTTGCCGCCGGCGAGACGCACAACTGGCCGGCAGCCAAGGTCTGAGGGATAGCGATGGCACACGTGTTTGCTGCGACGACTCCGCTTCAATTTTGGTCTTTCCTTGCACGAGCGGCGTCGCAAACATGAGACGTGTCGTGGGTGCCCGCCTACGCGGGCATGACGTTGAGGTTGGGGTGATGGCGCAGACCTCGCGATGACGTCGGGTCATTGGCGCGGGACTTTGGAGACATCAGGGTGGCACAAGACACCGAAACCGGCCTCGCGCCGACGCCGACGTTTGCCGAGGCTCTGCGGGTCTGGGCCAAGATCGGGCTGCTGTCGTTCGGCGGCCCGGCGGGACAGATCGCCCTGATGCATCGCATCCTGGTCGACGAGCAGCGCTGGATCGACGAGCGGCGCTATCTCAATGCGTTGAACTTCTGCACGCTGTTGCCAGGTCCCGAAGCCATGCAGCTCGCCACCTATGTGGGGTGGCGGTTGCATGGCACGCGCGGCGGGCTGGCAGCAGGGCTGCTGTTCGTTCTGCCGGGCGCGACGATGATGCTCGTGCTGTCGCTGCTCTACGCGGCGTGGGGCAAGCTGCCGTTTTCAATCGCCCTGCTGACGGGCGTCAAAGCGGCCGTCCTGGCCGTCGTCGTCGAGGCGCTGTTGCGCATCGCCAAACGCGCGCTGCGCGGCAATTTCGAATGGGGACTGGCGGGGGCCGCGTTCCTGGCCATCTATCTCTTCGCCGTGCCGTTCCCGATAATCGTGTTGGCGGCGGCGATGATTGGTTTCGGGCGCGGTCTGTCCGCGGCGGCGCCCTCGACCGATGCGCCCTCCGCGCCCATTCCGTTAGGCGATACGCTGCGGACGGCGGCCATCTGGCTCGCCGTCTGGATCGTGCCTCTGCTCGCCGTCGCCGCGATCTTCGGGCGTGACCATGTCCTGGTCGAGATCGCGAAGTTCTTCTCCAAGCTCGCCGTCGTGACGTTCGGCGGCGCCTATGCGGTGCTGGCCTACATGCGTGAGGCGGTGCCACGCGAGTACGGCTGGGTCGACAAGTTCGAGATGGTCGATGCATTGGGACTGGCGGAGACGACACCGGGTCCGCTGATCCTCGTCACGCAGTTCGTCGGGTTTTTAGGAGCCATGCGGCAAGGCGGCGGCGATCCCTGGCTGATGGGCACGCTCGGCGCCATCGTCACCACCTGGGCGACGTTCGCGCCGTGTTTCCTATGGATCTTCGTTGGCGCGCCCTACGTCGAGAAATTGCACTCCGAGCCCCGGCTGAAAGCGGCGCTGGCCGCCGTCACCGCAGCCGTCGTCGGCGTCATCTTGAACCTGACGGTGACGTTCGCAATCGACGTGCTGTCGCCCTCGTCCGTCGAGCAGTGGTTTGGGCCATTGAAAGTCTATGTGCCCAATTTGCTGCGGCTGGACCTGCTCGCAGTGGCACTCACCGCGTTGGCGTTCGTGCTGATCTTTCGCCTGCACCGCAACATTATCGAGACGCTGGCGATCTGCGGCGGCTTGGCGGTGCTGTGGAGGCTCGTGACGTAGGTGGGGTCAAGCGCAGCGCGACCCAACTGCCACGGCACACCCTGCAATGTTGGGTCGCGGCCAAGAGGCCTTGACCCAACCTCCATACAAAGGGCGCTCGTCGCGTGCGACGCCGCATCACGCTCGAATCTCGTGCACCGCACCAGGGCGGACGGCTTGGAAGCGGTCGGCGGGGATGTCGTTGGCGGCCAGCGCCGCCTCCAGATCGCGCGGTGGCAGATCGTGCGCTTCGATCGTGAGCTGAAACGTTCCCCAATGGTGTCCCAGCGCAACTTTCGCGCCCACCAGCTTGAAGGCCTCCACGGCGTCGGCCGGGTTCATGTGTTGGCTGCCCATGAACCAGCGCGGCTCGTAGGCGCCGATTGGCAGTAGCGCCAGTCGAATGTCGGGATGCCGGCGCGCTATGGCACGAAACGTGTCCCCGTTGCCAAAGCCGCTGTCGCCCACCGCATAAATGCGCCCCGCCGGTGTTTCGATGACGAAGCTCGCCCACAGCGCGTGGCGCCGATCGCGCAAGCCCCGCGCCGACCAGTGCAGTGTTTCCTCCGTATGGATGACAACGCCGTTACCGATGTCGACGGTGTCGCCCCAGTCGACGGTTCGAGCGTCGTAGCCCGGCACCTCAGCTTTGACGATGGCATCGTTACCCAGCGGCGTGATGAGGCGCGGTCGATCACGTTGCCATAGGCGCGCCAATGTCGCCATGTCGAGGTGGTCGTAATGGTTGTGGGTCACCAGCACGACGTCGACATGAGGCAGATGCTCGAACGCGATGCCCGGCGCATTGGCCCGCTTGGGTCCGGCAAACCCCACGGGACTGGCGCGCAGCGACCAATGCGGATCGACGAGGATATTGAGCCCGGCGACCTGGATCAACCAGCTTGCATGGCCGATGAACGTGACGCGCGCGGTGGCGCCGGGCACGCGCGGCTGCGGCAGTGTGGTCGGCAACCCCGGCACCTCCGCGGGCCATTTCGACCAATCCTCGCGCGCGTAGAGTTGCATCAGGCGGCCGAAGCTCTGCGGATAGGCGTGGCCCGGATTGAAAAATTGCTCGCCATCGAAATGGTCGCTGACCGGCCCCTGGTAGTAGGCATTGGCCTTGCGTGGCAGCATGGCCGATCCCACCGCCACGACGGCCCCACTGGCGGCCAGATACTTCAAAAGGCGACGACGGGTGGTCATGTTGAGGCGCTCGGCTTTCGGTTTTTCTCTCGTCCAGCTCGCCAAATAAGACGGCGATGGCGCCCTGGCAACCTGTGCTGATTGCGCCCGACCCGATGCCGTCCCGCAACATATCGATTGCCCAGCTGTCCCGCACCGGATATAGACCGCCGGCATCTCGCTGTTGCGGGATCCCGTGCGCGCGCCCTGGAGGCCGGCCGGGAAACGAGGTCATTGTCCCGCGCAATCGCGGTCGGGACGGTTTTTTCTTTGGAGAACTCAGGTCATGGCCGAGGCCAACCTCATCAGCGCCACCGCGCGTACACAGGGCGGCAAGGGCTCTGCTCGGGCAGTTCGTCGCGAGGGTAAAATCCCCGCCATCATCTATGGCGGCGACACCGCCGAAGCCTCGATGGTCGCGCTCGATACCAACACGATCACCAAGCTCATTCACAAAGGCCGCTTCCTGGCCACAGTGTTCGAGATCGACGTCGATGGAACCAAGACCCGCGCCATTCCGCGCGATGTCCAGCTCGATCCCATTCTGGATACGCCCCTGCACGTCGATTTCCAGCGGATTGGTGGCGACAACCGCGTGCGTGTGCGCGTGCCCATGCACTACACCAATGAGGCGCTGTCGCCCGGCCTCAAACGCGGCGGTGTGCTCAACATCGTGCGCCGCGAAGTCGAAGTCTGGGCCCCCTCGGACAAAATCCCCGAATTCTTCGAAACATCGCTCGAAGGTCTCGAGATCGGCCGTTCGATCCATATTTCGGCCGTCACACTTCCCGAAGGCGTCGAGCCGGTAATCCGTGATCGTGACTTCACGGTCGCAACGATCGCCGGCGCCATCACCCAGAAGGCGGATGACGACGTCACGCCGGGTGCTGGCGCCGCAGCAGTCGGTGAAGGTGGTGAGGCCGGTGCCGCGGCCGCAGGTGCAGGCGCACCAAAGGCCGGTGCCGCCGCTCCGAAAGCCGGTGCCGCAGCCGCCAAGCCGGCTGCTGCCAAGCCCGACGCCAAGGGTGGCAAGAAGTAATCGAACCCTGCGGGCGGCATCGCTGCCGGGCGCGGGGCCGAGGCGAATACGCCTCGGCAATCAGCTCCGACGCAGAGCAATGTCCAGCTCGACGCGGATCAATTGCCCGCAGGCGCTACGGCGCCTGCTCACGCGATGACCGCTCGGCGCGTCTGACTGCTCCGGGCGAGGGAGCCACCGGCCATGAAGCTCATCGTCGGTCTCGGCAATCCGGACGACAAGTACGCCCGCAACCGCCACAATGTCGGGTTCATGGCGGTGGAGCGCATCGCCGACCGCCACGGCTTTGGTCCCTGGAAACGCAAATTTCAGGGACTCGCTGCGGACGGCGAACTCGGCGGCGAAAAAGTCATGCTGCTGAAGCCCCAGACCTTCATGAACGAGAGCGGTCGCTCGGTCGGCGAAGCTGCGCGGTTCCTGAAAGTGCCCATCGGCGACATCATCGTGTTCTACGACGAGATCGATCTGGCGCCAGGCAAACTCAAAGCCAAGAGTGGCGGCGGCAATGCCGGGCACAACGGCTTGCGCTCCATCTCGGCGCATCTCGAGAACGACTACACTCGCGTGCGCATCGGGGTCGGTCATCCCGGCCACAAAGATCTCGTTGCCAACTATGTGCTGAGCGATTTTGCCAAAGCGGACCGGGTCTGGCTCGATCCGCTGCTGGACGCCATTGCGGGAGCTGCCGACCGACTGGGCAAAGGTGGCCTCGAACGCTTCTTGACCGACGTGGCGCGCGTGCTCGACGAGGTTGACGATGCGACCCGCACAACCAAGACGACCACGCGCCGAAACGAGATTGAGCCACCCGCGCCGAAAGCGACACCCCGCCACCCTTCGGGTGACCGACAATCCAAACGAATCTCGGCCTTGGCCGATAATTTGAGGCGATGGATGGCAGGTAAAAAGACGGAAGGAAGGGGGGACTGAGACGTCCCTACTCCCTACTTCATATCCCCTCACCGAGAGAGCGAAGCGAACGAGCATGGGTTTCAAATGCGGCATCGTCGGCCTGCCCAATGTCGGCAAGTCGACCCTCTTCAACGCGCTGACGCAGACGGCGGCGGCGGAGGCGGCGAACTATCCGTTCTGCACGATCGAGCCCAACGTCGGTGAAGTCGGCGTGCCCGACGAGCGCCTGGATAAACTCGCCGCCATCGGCAAATCCGCGCGCATCCTGCCGACACGGCTGACCTTCGTCGATATCGCGGGCCTCGTGCGGGGCGCCTCGAAAGGCGAAGGATTGGGCAATCAATTCCTCGGCCACATTCGCGAGGTGGACGCCGTCGCCTATGTGCTGCGCTGTTTCGAGGACGACGACGTCACCCACGTCGAGAACCGCATCGATCCCGTCTCCGACGCCGACACGGTCGAGACCGAGTTGATGCTGTCGGATCTGGAAAGCCTCGAGAAACGTCTCCTGCCGCTCGAGAAAAAAGCCAAGTCCGGCGAGAAAGAAGCCAAGGCGCTCGTCACGCTGATGGACAAGGTTCTGGTGCTGCTGCGCGACGGCAAACCGGCCCGCCTGACCCAAGTCACGTCCGAAGAAGAGCCGGCTTTCCGTGGCCTGCAACTGCTCACCGCCAAGCCGGTACTCTACGTCTGCAATGTCGAGGAATCCTCGGCTGCAACGGGCAATGCCTATTCTGCGAAAGTCTTCGAGCGCGCAAAGTCCGAAGGGGCTGGTTGCGTCGTCATTTCGGCAAAGATTGAAGCGGAAGTCGCAAGCCTCGACCCAGCCGAGCGTTCTGCCTACCTCGAAGAATTGGGCCTTGCCGAGCCCGGCCTCAACCGCCTCATCCACGAAGGCTACCGGCTACTCGGCCTCGTCACCTATTTCACCGTGGGTCCGAAAGAAGCGCGCGCCTGGACCGTCACGCGAGGCACCAAGGCGCCACAAGCGGCCGGCGTCATCCATACGGACTTCGAGAAGGGCTTCATCCGCTCCGAAACCATCGCGTATGACGACTACGTGCGCCTCAACGGCGAGGCGGGCGCCCGCGATGCCGGCAAGATGCGCCTCGAAGGCAAGGAGTACGTCGTCGCCGACGGTGACGTGCTACATTTCCGGTTCGCGAATTGAACTCGGGGCCCGAGCCGAGTAGCACGCCAAAAAAACGACGATTGGGAGGACCGACATGCAGATTGCGCGCACACTGATCGTTCTGGCCACGGCCATAGGTCTATCGACGGCCCTCACCTTGCCCGCACGCGCCCAAAGCGCGGCCGAATTTCCCAGCAAGCCGATTACGCTCGTCGTGCCGTTCGCCGCCGGCGTCAGCGCCGATCTGCTGTTTCGCGGCATTGCCGAAGTCGCGTCCAAGCATCTGGGCCAGCCGATCATCATCGACAACAAGTCCGGCGGCAGTGGCACGCTGGGGCCAGCGCAAGTTGCGGCCACAGCCAAACCCGACGGCTATACGCTCGTGCAGATTCCGCTGCCCGCGTTTCGCCTACCCCACATGCAGAAGACGACGTTCGATCCGGTGAAAGACTTCACCTACGTCATCCTGCTCGCCGGCTATCAGCTCGGCGCCGTGGTGAAGGCCGAGAGCCCGTATAAAACGTGGAAAGACGTCGTCGATTACGCCAAGGCTAATCCGGGCAAGTTCACCTACGCCACCATCGGCGCCGCGACGAGCCCCAACATCGCCATGGAACTCGCGTCGCGCGAGTCCGGCATGAAGATGACGCACGTGCCCTCCAAGGGTGGCGGTGAATCGATCGCGGCCCTGCTCGGCGATCACGTCAACATGATCGTCGAGAGTCCGGCATGGGCGCCGCTCGTGGCCGTTGGTCAGTTGCGCGTCCTGTTGATGCTGGGTAGCGAGCGGGAAAAAACGTGGCCCGATACGCCCGTTCTGAAAGAAGCCGGCTACAGCTTCGACTTCGATTCACCGACCGGTCTTGCCGGCCCCAAGGGCATGGATCCCGCTATCGTGCAGAAACTGCATGATGCGTTCAAGAAAGCCTACGACGATCCCAAGATGCCGGATCATTACCAGAAGATCCAATTCAGCCGTCGCTACGCCAACAGCGCCGACTACACCGCAATGGCCGCCAAGATCTTCGCGTCGGAAAAAACTTTCGTCGAGACGCTGGGTTTGGGCAAGAAGGACTGAGCGCCGATCAGCGTCGACCACCACCACGCTTTCTCAAGTGCAGGTATAGCGCACCGCTGCCGCCGTGGTTGGGCGCAGCGGTCGTATAGCTGACGACGAAGGCGCGCAGCCCGGCCTCGCCCAGCCACATCGGCACACTGCGCCGCAGTACACCATGATCACGTGGATCGGGATCGTCGAACGGCGTATCGGCGCGTGCCGTCGAGCGGCGCGCACCCTTGCCGGTGATGACCAAAACAGTCGACAGGCCATCGGCCACGGCGCTGCGAATGAACCCCACCAACCGGTAATGCGCTTCGCTTTGATAAAGCCCGTGCAGATCGATGCGCGCCTCGATCTCCACACGCCCCGCTGCAATGCGCCGAGCCTTGCGCTTCTCGAACCCAGCCAGTGGTGGTGCAACGCGTGCGGCCGGCGGCGCCTTCACCTCGCGAACACCTTTGCCAGTCGCCGGTTTCCCCGCGCGTGGCGCTAGCGCCTGCGTTTTCGCTATGCTCGCCGACGGTACCCGCCTTGGGCCCTCGGGCTGTTCACGCTCGGGCACGCGGCCCTTGCTGCGGGGCAGCGGCGCAATCGATGTCGCCACTTGGCGCCACAGCGCCTCTTCCTCCACCGTCAACCGGCCCTTCGCCCGCGTCGGTCGAGCCGGGTTGGAACCACTCTTTCCGGTCGGCGGGCGCCGTTTCACCGGCTGGCCTCATTGCTGGCGGCTTTAGCAGGCGTGGCTGCGACAGCGGGGGGGTCCGCGGGATTGCGCGCAATCAGCGCGTAGAAGTGACCCGGATGTTTGGTGATCCCAGCGATCCGCCCCGCCTTGTCACCGGACCCGAAATAGATATCGCCCCGCTCGGGGCCCTTGATCGCAGAGCCCACATCCTGCGCCACCATCAGGCGATTGTACGGCTTGCCTTTCAGCGCATGCGTGAGTGTCGGCGCGCTGACGTAAATCGGAGAACCCAGCGTATGCACGCTAGGATCGACGGCGAGACTGCGGCCCACGGTGAGCGGGATCTCCAGTGCGCCCAGCGGGCCCTTCGCATCGTTCGCCATCTCGCGGAAAAACACGTAGGACGCGTTTTGCTGCATCACGAGGCGTCCCTGTGCCGGATCGGCCCGCAGCCACCGCGCCAGCGCACCCATCGACACTTTGTCGGCGGCGAGCATCCCTTTGTCGATGAGATAGCGCCCGATCGACGTGTAGGGGTGGCCGTTCTTGCCGTCATAGTGCACGCGAACGACCGTGCCATCGGTCAAGCGAATGCGCCCTGAACCTTGGATTTGCAGAAAGAACACGTCGACCGGATCGGCAAGCCACAGCAGCTCGAGCTTGTGGGGATCGAGAACGCCGCCTTCGATCTCGCTGCGCGTGGGAAACGGCACCAACCCGTTCGCGGTCTGTCGCGCATGGGTGAGGTTGGCGCCAACCGTGCCACGTTTGGTCTCGTCGACGAGCGTGACGAGATCGGCGGGTCGCTTGTGCAGCGGGGTTTTGAATTTCTCCGTCCGCGTCCGCGAGCCCTCGAGCAGCGGCTCCCAATAGCCGGTGAACAAGCCCATGGGTGCGGAGTGCACCACGCGATGCGGCCGGAAATACCGCTCGAAAAACTGGCGCGCCTGGGTACCTTTCACTTTGGCGGGGAGTGCCAGCGCGGCCACACACGCGGCCACCAAATCCGGTGCAACGGGCGCGCGTCCCGCACTCGTTTTCACCGCTTGCGCCTGCACTTTCGCACACGACGCGATGAACGCTTTCAGCGCGGCCAGATGATCGTCATCGGCCCATCCCGGCAGATCGGGGAACCCAACCGGAGCAAAGGATGCTGCGCTCTTGGTCATGACACCACTGCCGCTCGACGTCGTGACGTAAGATTGGCCAACCGCGATGGAACTCGCAGCGCCCATACTCCACCCGACGACCAACATCACGCCGGCGCGCTTCAACCACCTCGACCGTGTCACACGTCCCCCAGTCCCCCGCCCTGCCATCCGATCCTCCCCAGGACCGCGACGGCTTATTCCTCGTCAATTCGGCGCTTGCGTGGCGACCAGCTTCCAATTCGGATCGCGCGATGTCACGTCGCGGGCAAACGTCCAGATGTCGATCACTTCCTTGATTTTGTTGGGATCGCCAGCCAACACGGTGCCGGCCTTGTCGCGGGTTGCCGAGATCAGCTCGCTCACCACCTTGACGGTGACATGGGCCGTCGTGCGCTTCAGTTCGGCTTCGATGATGTCCGACTTGGTGATGCCGACGAAGCCGTGTTCGATGATTTCGCCACGCCCCTCGCGTTCGGTGATCACGGCGGCGAAGCCGTCGAACACTTCCCGGCTGAGCAGGTTGCGCAGCGTCTTGCGATTGCCCTCCGCGAACGCCGTCACGATCATCTCGTAGGCCGCGCGGGCGCCGTTCAGGAACTGCTCGGGATCGAAGCTGTTGTCGGTCTTGTAGATGGCAATGAGACCACTCGCGAGCATCTCGTCGCCAGAGGCGAACGAGCGTACTTTCTCTTCGCCGATCCCCACCTGCTGCGGCGCGGTGGCAGTTGCGACTGCGGGTTCCTGACCCGGCCGTTCGCGGCGGGGCAACGCCACCACCTTGTCTTTTTCGCGTGCAGCTGCGCGCAGGCGCTCTGCTTGGCGTTCGACCCGGTTCTCGTCATCCTCCGTGCGCCGTCCGAGCACACTGCGCAACTTGAGGATTATCACGACCGCGAGGACGAGGAAAATCAACGTGAATAAGTTGCCGTCCATGTGCGTTGCTGCTTTCCAGCCGAGGATGAAGCGATATCCGCCGAAATCATACTCTCGAAACGCTCGAGATCCCGCGACAGGCAGCCAGTCGAAACTGTATGGTCTGTCCCGGGGGGGCGTTCGGCAAACGCTCCTGCAAGCCAATTCGAGCGTGAGACAGTGAACTTAAGGTATCCAAGCCTCGAAGCCAAGCCTTGCACCCGCCGTTTTTCGGGTGACGGCGGCGCTATTCTCGACGAGGCGCCAGCCTGCGGGGTCCCGCAGGCCGATGGCACGGGACGCGCTCTTCGGCATCAATCCGGTTTGGAGCGGCCTCCATGTGCCTGATGCTTCTGATGATGCTGATCGGGTTGCCGATCCTGGAAATCGCCGTTCTCGTCACGGTCGGCGGCAGAATCGGCTTCTGGTGGACGTTGGCCGTCGTCCTGATCACCGCAGTTCTCGGCATGGCCATCATCGTGAATCATGGATTCGCCGCCGCGCATCGCGTCCAACAGGCCCTACAGCGGGGCGAACCACCAATGGCTCCCATGCTCGACGGAGCCATGATCGTCTTTGCTGGCGTGCTGCTGGTGACGCCGGGACTGATCGCCGATACCATCGGACTGGCAATGCTCGTGTCGCCGTTGCGGGTGCTGATGGCGCGGGGCTTGGGGCGTTCGCTGTTCGACCGCCTCGACATCCGCACATCGACGCCGGGCGGCAACGAGCGGTTTCGCCACTCCGAAGCCGCTCAGGGGCGGGGATCGGCGACCGACGCAGGCCCAGTGATCGAGGGTGAATTCACGCGCGTCGAGGAGCCCACCAACGACCCCCGCAGCAAGCGGTCGGACGGCCCGACCAAATCGTGATGGCCTCGATTGCCGATTGTGACGCCGGCCTTGCTTGTGTTAGCCAGCCCGATTCTCTGATCCTATTGACAACGAGCAACCAAAAAGAGGCCTGCCATGGCAGAACCGTCCACCAACGGCACCGGCGCCACCGCCCCGGCTCAGCAGATGCAAGTCCGCGTTCTCGGTCAATACATCAAGGATTTTTCGTTCGAGAACCCCAATGTCCACAAGCTCGTGACGGGCGCGCCCGAGGCGCCGACGCTGAACCTCGAAATCAACGTGCAGCCCATGCAAATCGGGCCTGATGTCTACGAATCCGCGATCGTGTTCAAGGCGCGCGCCAGCGCCACGATCGGCACGATCTACGAGATGGAGCTGGTTTACGCAGGTCTCTTCAAAATTGAACATGCGCCGCCCGGCGTGATGGAGCCGATGCTGCACGTCAATTGTCCCGCGCTGCTGTTTCCCTTCCTGCGCCGCATCGTGGCCGACATGTCGCGCGAAGGTGGTTTCCCGCCCCTGTTGCTCGATCCCGTCGATTTCGCCGCGTTGATGATGCGCAAGCGCGAGGCGGCTGCGGCCGGTGGCGCCACGGCCAAAGCCTGACCCAGCACCCCGTTCGAAACCGAAGAAATGCGCTCGGCGGGGTTGCATCCACCCGCCCAATACCGTACATAAGAACATAATGTGAACTGATACTGCAACCGAAAGCCGTGGACAACCCACGCTTCCGCCACCTTGGCGCAAGCTCCAGCGTTAGGTTCGCACTTGGAGAATCGCACGCCCCTCGTTCTCTGAGGCGGGGCCGTGCCGGATCGAGAGATGGAGACGCAAACATGGCCGGGTCCGTCAACAAGGTGATTCTGATCGGCAATTTGGGCAAAGATCCCGAGATGCGTCGCACGCAGGACGGTCGACCGATCGCCAACCTGCGCCTCGCCACGACGGAATCGTGGAGAGACAAGAACTCCGGTGAGAAGCGTGAGAAAACCGAATGGCATTCGGTGGTGATCTTCAATGAGAACCTCTGCAAGGTGGTCGAGCAGTACGTCAAGAAGGGCGCCAAGCTCTACATCGAAGGTCAATTGCAGACACGCAAGTGGCAGGACAAGGACGGCCAGGAGCGCTACTCGACGGAGGTCGTGCTGCAAAATTTCAACGGTACGCTGACGATGCTCGATGCGCGCGGCGGCGGCATGGGTCCGGGCGTGCAGGAGGGCGGTCAAGCCGACTACAATGCCGATTACGGCAACAGCGGCGGCGGCATGGGTGGCGGCAGCTCGGGCGGTGGCGACACGGGTCGTCGATCGGCGCCAGCGTCCGGTGGCGGCTCGAAAGCCCCAGCCAAAGGCGGCTTCGACAAGAAGATCGACGACGAAATTCCGTTCTGATGGTTGCTGGAGGGTGTATGGCAAATGGCAAGACACCATCGCCAGGGTAAGGTGTCTGGCCTTTGGCCTGACACCGGAGGAAAAGCATGTCTCTTGCCAACGGCTATCACGACCTGCCACCCGGCAAAGTCGCGTTCGTCGTCACCTACCTCGAGATGCTGAGCCGACCTCAGCCCTCCCCTGGCGGTGTTGGGGCCGGCGACGCGTTCGCCCCCTATTCCATCCGCCCCGTCCCTGCGCCCGATCTCGCTTGGTATCGCGACCTCTTTCGGCGCGTCGGCACGCCATGGCTGTGGGCCTCGCGCCTGCGCCTGACCGACCAGGACTTGTCGACGATCCTCCACGACCCCGCCGTATCGACTTACGCGCTCGTCCACGAGGCGCGCGACGAGGGCCTACTCGAACTCGACTTTCGCGTGCCCGATGCGTGCGAGTTGGCCTTCTTCGGTGTCACGGCGCCACTGATCGGTCGTGGCGCCGCGCATCGATTGATGCAACACGCCATCGCTGTTGCCTGGAGCCGACCCATCACCCGCTTCTGGGTCCACACCTGCACCGGTGACCATCCGGCGGCCCCAGCCTTCTATCAGCGTGCAGGCTTCGCCACCTATCGCGTCGGCGTCGAAATCGCCGACGATCCGCGCCTCTCCGGTATTCTTCCCGAGACGGCAGCGCCCCATGTGCCGCTGATTCGGCCGGCCTGAACAACCAGACACCGCAAAACCCGGCGAGCGGGTCGCCGGGCCTCTGAAACGACATCGAAGGACCCTTACTTCTTCTCGGAGGGCGACACCGCCTCTTTCGCCCGGTCGACCGCGCTTCCTGCAGCCTCTTTGGCTTTTTCATATGCCGGCCCGGCCTTCTCTTTCACGACCCCGGCGGCATCCTTCGCCGTCTCGGTCGACCGATCGGTCAGCTCGCGCGCTTTTTCCTTGCTGCGGTCGACGAGAGACTTGGGCGGCTCGGCGCGCTTGTAGGGCTGCACGGCCACCAGGACCTCCTTCGTCGCGATTGGCAGGACGATCCGCACCGCACCGTCCTTCTGGACGAATTGCAAAGCGCCGTAATGCACGCCGATGCGCTTTTCGCCCAAGCTCAGAAAGCCGCCGACGCCCATGATGACGCCAACCACCTGATTGCTCGACGACAGGATCAGGTCCTCGATATCCCCGATGATCTGCCCGTCGCGATTGTGAACCTTGGCACCGATCAGGCGATCGCGTGCAAGAGTTTGGCCGGGGGCTTGGGCTTTGATGAAGCCTGGGGGAATGGTCACGGACGTCGCCGGAGCCGGCGAGGTTTGCTGTGCAAGGGCCGCACCGCTGGCGAGCAGAACGCCGCTGGCAATGAAACCAATCAGGGACTTGTGCATGTCGAGGGTTCCAATCGTTCGAGCTGTCAGTCCGGCGTGATCCCCCACCGCGAATCGGCCCCGTCCGGGACACCAACGGCAGTGGGCGCGGTGCATAACGCGGATCGACGCTCACAACAAGGAACGCCCTTTCCACGGTCAGCCCCACGTTCAAATCTGGCTCCCCGTTGCTTCAAGTGGGGAGTCTGAGGTCGAGTTTTTCGGCGATCCGCCAAGAGATGGCATTCAACGTCTTGCGATTTCGACAGCCGCGCGCCGTTGCTTTGACGGCCTGGACGAGACTGCTGATGCCTACGATCAATCCGTCGGCGATGCGTGAGCCGAATCGGGTGTGAATACCGACTCGACGCCGGTCAATGGTGGCAGCGACGGCCACCCGATCCCGGTTCACGGGTGGGTTGGTGCTCCATTGACGCCGCGATTGCGAGCCCGAGGGCGTGATGTGTCTGCCACTACGGTAAGCATATCCCCATAATGACCAAACTTGTCATACCCAGGTATGTGAATAGGCCTCTTCCCGCATTGCCTTAATGACCTCTTAACGGCATCTCCTAACAAATCATGAAATGCGCGCGCTGCATCTTACGCAGTTCGATCATGGTCTCTTAAAGGATAGCGTGTCATGGCCCAGGACGGATTGTTTTCGCGCATTTTGGCTGGCTTGCTGGGCAATGAAGCCGTCGCCAGCCAGCCTGTCGGCCCTGGCGTAACGCCCGAGTCTGCCGTTTCCAATCCAGCGGAAACAGCCTCGCTGGGCAAAGACAGTGGGCCCCTGACCAATCCGCAAAACCGCGTTGATCTGCGGATTTCTGAGGCCGGCATTGCCCCCGATCCCCGCTCGCACCTCGCTTTCGAGCCCTACCGGGTAGCGCAAGCGCAGGGCGTGACCCAGCCGCCGCGCGTTCGTCGATTTGTGCTCGACCCGAGCAAAAAAGCGTTCCTGCTGCCGGCCGACACGCCCCTGGATGATCTCGTCATCACCGGACGTAACATCGTGCTACGCCTCCCCGATGGCTCGCAGATCGTCCTCGAGGACGCCATTTCGCAAGTCGGTGACGTGACCACTGTGCAGCCGATCATCGTCGGCAGCACCGAGATTTCAGCGACGACCCTCGCTGCAGCGCTGGGTGTTTCGCACGTCCAGATCGCAGCAGGTAGCGAGGGCGGCTCCATCGCCGGTTCCGGTGGCAATCTCGCGTTTCGAGAGGGTGGAATCGGTGACCCGTTCGACATAAGTCCGCTCTTGGCTCCGACTGAACTCCGTTTCTCGTCACCCGAGCGTGTCGAAATTCTGCCGGTTGCGCCCCGGTTTGCGCAGACAGCTCCGGTCAACGGTGTCCCCACCATCCTCTCGATGAGTGCGGTTTTGGTCGACGAGGAGGGGTTGAAGGGCGGCAATGCCGGTGACTCGTATGTCGGCGGGGACCAGGCCGGTGCGCAATCGACGGCGACCGGGCAATTCACCATCGATTTCGGTCCCGACGGGGCGAAGGCGACTGCCGCTATTTCTCTGAGTGCCCCTGGAGCAAACTGGACCCAAGGCACAGCGCTGTCGGGCACCCTTGCGGCCAATGACGGCACCTGGATTCTGACCATCAATGAAGTTGGCTCTTACGTATTCGTCGTCGACAAGGCTTCAACACACGCGATTGCCGATCGCGAAGACGACCTCACCGTCTCCATCACACTGACTATTCTCGACGCAAATGGCGACGAGGCAACCGGCACCTTCACCGTCACCATCGATGACGATGGGCCCGTCGTGTCGGCCGCGATCAAGTCGATCGAGGAAGGCGAACAGTTCCGCTTGTCGGCGTCGGTCGTCGTCGACGAGACGGTCGGTGCCAAAGCCGGCGACTCCAACTCCGGCGACGAAGTAGACAAGCCTGATCCGTTCAGCTTCGACCCGCCCGCGATTCTGATCGGGCTTGGGACCATCAATGGCGCTGATTTACTCGCCGTCAACGCCAGCCCTGGGGCCGACTCTGTGGGCGCCTCGACGACGTATTCCCTGCAAGTCAATTCTCCTGGCGTCGACTCCGGTCTCACGACGACCGACGGCACCCAGATTTTTCTGTTCGACGAAAGCGGCATTGTCGTCGGTCGTGCCGGTACCAGCGACGGCCCGATCGCTCTAGCAATCGGCATCGACCCCGATACCGGCAAACTCACCGTCGCTCAATATCTCGCTCTGGATCATCCCGTTGCGACCAACCCCGACGACATCATTTACCTCGGCACTGGTCTCGTCAGCGTCGCCGTCACGGTAACCGACGGCGACGGCGACACCGCCCAAGCAACCGTCGACCTCGGCGGAGAAGTCATCGGGTTCGAGGACGATGGTCCCTCGATCACGGTGGGATTGGCGGACACGGCGGTTGACGCCCTCGTCGTCGACGAGAGCAATCTGACGCCGAACACCACGGCGGACTTCGCCGACAACTTCACGAGCGTGCCGAGCTATGGCG
>JANOHP010000012.1:0-31150 GCA_031406575.1 Hyphomicrobiales bacterium | reverse complement strand
CGTGACTGGCGCGCGTTACCACGCGGCCACCATAACCTGCCGTGAAAGCCTCGACATCGTGCGGTCCGCCAAGGCGCGCAAGCTCGCCGTCTTGAGGGTTTCGCGATGTTCTTGGCCCGGATCACCGGTGAACACCTGGCAGTCGATCAACCCCGGCGACAGCACGTGGCCGCCGCAGTCGATCACTTCGGCGTTGTCGGGCGCGGTGCGCCGCAAATGGCTGCCCAGATCGGCAATCACCCCGTCGCGGACCACCAATCCGCCCTGTTCGTCGCGACCCGATGCCGGATCGATCAGGCGCGCGTTGATGAACGCCGTGGCGCTGGCGGGTTCAGGAGTTTTTGGGGGACGTTTCATCGGTGCCTGCCCTCCCGTCAATGGTTCGGCAGGTTGCGGGCGAGGGCTTCGAGAACGGCCATGCGCACGGCGACGCCCATTTCCACCTGTTCGCGAATGACGCTGCGGGAATGGTCGGCAATCGGCGAGGCGATCTCGACACCCCGGTTCATCGGCCCTGGATGCATGATCAGCGCGTCCGGCTTGGCGCGGTCGAGCTTTTCCTGGTCGAGCCCGAAGAAATGGTAGTATTCGCGCGTGGACGGCACGTAGTTGCCCTCCATGCGCTCGCGCTGCAAGCGCAGCATCATGACGATGTCGCAGCCCTCGAGGGCTTTCCACATGTCTGTGAACACTTCCGCGCCCAGCTTGTCGATGCCGGTCGGCAGCAGGGTCGAAGGCGCGACGAGGCGAACGTGGGCGCCGAGGGCGTTCAGCACGTAGATGTTGGAGCGCGCCACCCGAGAATGCAGGATGTCGCCGCAGATGGCGACCTTCAGGCCCGACACCCGGCCTTTGGCGCGCCGGATCGTCAGTGCATCGAGCAGCGCTTGTGTGGGGTGCTCGTGCGCGCCGTCACCGGCATTGACCACCGAGCAGTCGACTTTCTGCGACAGCAGCTCGACGGCACCGGCCGAATGGTGGCGCACCACGATGATGTCAGGCCGCATGGCGTTCAGCGTCATTGCGGTATCGATCAGGCTCTCGCCCTTCTGGATCGACGACGTCGAGACGTTCATATTCATGACGTCGGCGCCGAGCCGCTTGCCGGCCAACTCGAACGACGCTTGCGTGCGCGTCGAAGCCTCGAAGAAGAGATTGATCAGCGTGCGACCGCGCAGAATGTCGCTTTTCTTGCAGATTTGCAGGTTTTGGTCTGCCGCCCTGTCCGCGAGATCGAGGAGAGAATTGATCTCTTCGGCGCCGAGACCCTCGCAGGTGAGGAGGTGCCGCCGTGGGAAGAAAAACGCTGGTGTAGCCGCGATGCTCATTAAAGTGGGGTTCTTAACGGGTGGCGGGCAATGCCGCAAGCGCCGCGCTGTAGTTTTTCACCAGCAAGGCCGGGACAGCCCGAAACGCGGGGCTTTCGTGCGTTACGGGGCTGCCGTGGACCCGAGCGCTGGCCCGGCAACCAACGCCCACACGGGACGGGCGCAATCGCGATTCGTCGGCTGGAACATCGTCGTGGCGCATGCGAACAGCTTTACAGTCGGTGCATCGAAGCGGCACAAAGGGGCAATCCTGCCCCAACCCGGAGTTTTCGATGCCCCGTCCCGTCCTGCTGTCGACTGGTGTGATGATGCCCCTGATGGTGGACGCGCTCGAGGCCCGCTTCGAAGCCCATTGGTTGCAGAACGCCCCCGATCCCGAGGCCCTGATCAGCGACATTGGCCCGCGCGTCGAGGCGATCGTGACGGGCGCGCATACGGCCGTGCGCACCACCGAGGCGATGATGGCGCGCATGCCCAACCTGAAGATCATCGGCAATTTCGGCGTCGGCTACGATTCTATCGACGTGCCGGTGGCAGCAAGTCGCGACGTCATCATCACCAACACACCCGACGTGCTCAATGAAGAGGTCGCCGACACCGCGCTGGGACTGCTCATCGGTACGCTGCGCGAATTCTTCCGGGGCGAAGAATACTTGCGGGCCGGTCGTTGGGCGAAAGAGGGGGATGTGCGCCTGTCGCAGGGCAGCCTGCGTGACCGCACCGTCGGCATCATCGGGATGGGCCGGATCGGCAAAGCCATCGCGCGGCGCCTCGAGGCCTTCGGCGTGCCGGTCACCTACTACGCGCGCAACAAACAGCCGGCCGTCTCCTATCGCTACTACGATGACCTCGTGGCGATGGCGCGCGATGTGAATACGCTCATCGCCATCGTTCCAGGGGGACCCGCGACCGCCAACCTCGTCAACGCCGAGGTGCTGGCCGCATTGGGTCCGCGTGGCGTGCTGATCAACGTGGCGCGGGGGTCGGTGGTCGATGAAGCGGCATTGAAGGCGGCGTTGCGCAACGGCACGATCCTGGCGGCGGGCCTCGATGTTTATCTCAACGAGCCGCGCATCGATCCCGATCTGATGACCGTGCCCAATCTGACGCTGCTGCCGCACGTGGCGTCGGCTTCCGAATATACGCGCAGCAAGATGGGTCAGCTCGTGATCGACAACCTCACTGCGTATCTGGATCGCAAACCCCCGCTGACGCCGGTGCCCGAGACGCCGTTCAAGAGCTGGTGAGCAGAAGGACAGAGTCGCAACGCCTGCAGGACGGGGAGAGTGGGAGATGCTCGACAAAGCCTTTCGATTGGATGGACGCACCGCGATCGTGGTCGGTGCTGGCAATGGCATTGGGCGCGCCATTGCGCTTGCCTTCGCGGAGGCCGGCGCCAGCGTCGCCTGCCTCGATGTCGAATCCGTGTCCGCTGAAGAAACGGCCAGCCGCGTGCGGGCGACAGGAGCCCGTGCCTCGGCGCACATGTGTGATGTGTCGAGCGAAGTGAAAGTGGGCGAGGCGGTGAAGGCCGCTGTCGCCTCCCTTGGGGTGCCCCGTATCCTGGTCAACGGTGCCGCCATACATGATCCCGGTGGACGCGTCGTGGAACATTCGCCCGACATGTGGAACGCCATTCTGGCGGTCAACCTCAGTGGCGCTTACCTGATGAGCCGCGCCGTCATTCCGCACATGGTTGCGGCTGGTGGGGGTAGCATCATCCACATCGCCTCGCAGATGGGACGTGTCGGCGCGGCCGGACGCGCGGCCTACTGCACGACGAAAGGCGGCTTGATCCAGCTCGCTAAATGTATGGCGCTCGATCATGCCAAGGAAAACATTCGCGTCAACACGCTGTCGCCGGGCGCCATCGAAACGCGGCGCATGGAATTTCGCCACGGCAGCATGGAAGCCGCGCGCGCCGCATCAGGCCCGCTGCATCCGATCGGGCGTCTGGGCCAAGTCGAGGATGTGGCGCGTGGCGCCGTTTATCTGGCGAGCGATGCCTCGAGCTTTATGACGGGGTCCGATCTGCTCATCGATGGCGGCTATACGGCGATCTGAGTCAAGGCGCCCGCGTCGACGTTCGGAGCTGGTCGAGTGACGCGACCAGTTGGAGTTCAGCGTGGCCGATACTCGCCTCGACGACGGCTTGCACGTCGGCGATTGCGCGTGAAAAAACCCGCATTCGCGCGGCGCTGCTGGTGGGTCGATCGGCCTCGACGATGTGCCCGAGCAGAAGCGCCGACAGAAGATCGCCCGTTCCTTTCGGGACGGCGCTGCGCTCGGCGACATTGATCTCGAGCGGCGGCGTACCCTCGCTGATCCAGACGTTGCCCAATTCACCGCGCGCGGGCCGACGCACCGAGGTTGCGATCACCTCGCGCCAACCTTGCCGGTGGGCGGCTTTGGCCAAGGTATGTCCATCGTCGATCTGGGCGCTGGCGAGCCACCCGATTTCGAAAGCGTTGGCCTTGAGAATGTCGGCGAACCCTGCGAGGTCGTCGCGAAGGGCGGCTGCCGCTTCGGGCGCGATATAGAGGCCCTTGGGGAGATCTCCCAGGATCGCGTCGCACATATAGACCGCGCGCGGCGATGACGCCCGGACCCGCGTGACGGCTTCGACGGCGAACTGGACGTGCTCCGCACTCGGCAGATAACCGGTCAACACCGCGTCGATGTCGCTGAGCCAACTGTTGGCGTCGAGCGCATCGAGCATGCGCTCCAACGCGGCCGGCGCGATCCGCTCTCCGCTCGCATGGGGGTGGCCGGGATGATTGGACAGCAGGATCGTCGGCAGTGCGATGACCTCGTGGCCGAGCGCTTGGCAGGCGGGAACGATCGCCGACAGACCGACGTGGCCGCGTGCGACTTGCGACGAAATCACCATAATGCGCGCCATGGCGTTCCGCCTCAGAACACGTTCAGCTCGAGCAGCGGCTGATTGGCTGTAACGCGCTCATAGCCCAAGCGCGTCAGGTCGATCGTCTGCCAACGGCCATGCATGAGATGCTCGGCAATGCCACGCCCGACGCCCGGCGAGTGCTGCAAACCGTGCCCGGAGAACCCGCACGCCATCACGAATCCGGCCAAATCGGGATGCGGCCCGAGAATGGCATTGTGATCGAGTGTATTGAGATCGTAGTGGCAGCACCAGGCGCTTTGCACCTTCACCGCCTCGAACGCCGGCACGCGCAGGGCGAGCTGCGGCCAGATTTCCTCGTCGAAGAAAGCGTGATCGATCTCGAAATCCTCCGCGTCCAGGTCCTGGGATTCCGGCGGCGCCAGACCTGCGAGGAAAAAGGTGCCCTCCGGCCGGAAATAGACCCCGCTCGGATCGATCATCAGGCCGGCGCCCGGCAAGGCCTGTTTGCAATCGATGACGAAGACGAAGCGTTTCCGCGGGCGGATCGGGATCGACAATCCGGTCATTGTCGCGACCTTGGCCGAATGCCACCCGGCGGCGCAGACCACGCGGTCGGTGGCGATCGTGTCGCCGCTGGCGAGCTGCACGCCGTCGATGCGTCCACCCGTCACCGTGATGCCAATGGCTTCGTCAGTGAGATAGTCCACGCCGCGTGCGACCGCGCCCTTGCGAAAGAGCTGCATCAGCGAATTCGGATCGACCCAGCCTTCGCCCGAGCGTCCCCATCCAGCGCCCCCCAGCCCGTCCGTGGACAGCCACGGGAATTGCCGCGCGATATCCTCGGGTTCGAGCAGGGCGGTATCGGCGCCGAGGCTCCGCTGCAAGGCGATGCTCTGTTCGAGAACGGGGCGCCCCTGCGGGCTTGCCATGATCAGATAACCGCGTTCGCGAAAGGCGATGTCGGCCTCGGGTCCGAATTCATCGCGGATGCCCTTGAAGAACGAGGCGCCGAATTGCGACAGGCGGATGTTTTCAGGTGTCGAAAATTGCTGGCGAATGGAGGCGACCGACCGGCCGGTGGCGCACCATTGGTAACTGGGATCTTTCTCGACGACGACGACGCGGCCAGAAAATCCGCCCCGCTTCAGGAAATAGGCGATTGCGCTGCCGACGACTGCGCCGCCAATGATGACGATGTCGGCGGTTCGCACAGGCATGGGTCAGGCGTCTTCGAGGGTGGTGATCCGCTGCTCGTGATGGTCGACGCGCTCGGTGAACTGATCGAGCTTGCGGCTGGTCATGACGGCCACGCCGACGGCGAACATCGAGGCCTCATAGACATCGCCGAGGCGCTTATTCATCGAGTCGAGCGTCTCACGCATTCCCGCCAACTCCGCGCGGACGTCTTTGAACTCCGCGCGCATCTCGCGCAGGTGCACCAAGACCAGATTGTCTACTTCGTCTGCCACGATCCCGATCCTCCGCCCTTCCTCCAGTCTGGTCAATTTAACATACGAACATTACGTGAACAACAATTTTCCTCGCATCGCCGCTCATCCGCACGGGTTTCCATAACATGGTCACGGAATCTGATTTCGCCTAGGGTGCCGGCCCGCCCGTTCCTCAGGAGCCCATTATGACCGCCCGTCCGCGCCGCAGCGTCCTCTACATGCCGGGCTCGAACGTGCGGGCGCTGGAAAAAGCCAAGTCCATCCCGGCCGATGCGCTCATTCTCGATCTCGAGGATTCGGTAGCTCCGGAGAGCAAGGCATCGGCGCGCCAGCAGGTGTGCGATGCGGTGCGCGCCGGCGGCTACGGCCAGCGCGAGTTGGCCATCCGCGTCAACGGCATCGATTCGGCGTGGTTCTTGGAGGACATGGCGGCGGCAATCGCGGTCGGTCCCGACGCCATCGTCGTGCCGAAAGTCAGCTCTCCCGACGATCTGGACGCGGTCGCGCGGGTTCTGGGCACAGAACGGGCGCCCGCCAAAATCCGCATATGGGCCATGATGGAGACGCCGCTCGCGGTCCTCGAAGCCGGCGCCATCGCGCGAGCCTCGCGCGTGTTTCCAGCCTGCCGGCTCGACGTGCTGGTCATCGGCACGAATGATCTCGCCAAGGAAACACGGGCTGTGATGGAGCCCGGCCGGGCCGCGTTTCTGCCCTGGCTCATGACGTTCGTGGCGGCGGGCCGCGCCTACGGCCTCGATGTTCTCGACAGTGCCTACAACGATTTTCGCGATGCGGATGGGTTTCGTGCCGAATGCCGGCAGGCCCGCAACCTCGGGTTCGACGGCAAGACGCTCATCCATCCCGATCAAGTGGCCATTGCCAACGAGGTGCTCGCTTCGACGGCAGACGAGATCGCCTGGGCGCGCCGGATCATCGCGGCTTTCGAGGCGCCGGACGCCCAAGGCAAGGGGGTCATCAATCTCGATGGACGCATGGTCGAATTGCTCCACGCCGAGCAAGCGCGCCGCACGATCGCCATTGCGGACGCAATTGTAGCGCGCCTCGAACAGCCGGGATCGTGACGCTTCCCTTCGCAGAGCCCGCCGTGCATAAATCCGCGCCATGATCACACGGCGCGCTCCGTGACTGGATAATCAAGAGAGGGACGTCTCATGCTGCTCGCCGAAAATCTGCAACGGCTCGGAACCGAGACCGCGTTCGAGGTGCTGGCGCGCGCAGGAGAGTTGGCGCGGCAGGGCAAGGACATCATCAACTTAGGGATTGGCCAGCCGGATTTCCAAACGCCGGGCCATATCGTGGAAGCCGCGATCAAAGCGCTGCGTGACGGCCATCACGGCTACACGCCCGCGAACGGTATTCTGCCCCTGCGTGAGGCCGTCTCCAAGGACCTGCACCGCCGTCACGGCGTCGAAGTCGATCCCAACCTCGTCGTCATCATGCCCGGCGGCAAGCCGACGATGTTCTTTGCCATCCTGATGTTCGGCCAGCCCGGCGCGGAAATCATGTACCCCGATCCGGGCTTTCCCATCTATCGCTCGATGATCCAGTACACCGGCGCCAAGGCCGTCCCGATTGCGCTGCGTGAAGCCAACGAGTTCGCCTTCAGCGCCGACGAGGTGCTGGCCCAGGTGACGCCGAAGACGAGCCTGATCATCCTCAACAGCCCCGGCAATCCGACGGGTGGCGCGGTGCCCCCGGCCGAGATCAAGAAGCTGATCAAGGGTCTCGAGAAGCACCCGCACGTCACCATCCTATCGGACGAGATCTACAGCCAGATGCTCTACGACGGCAAAGAGCACGAGAGCTTCCTGAAGTACCCCGAGATCCGCGATCGCCTGATTATTCTCGACGGCTGGTCGAAGACCTACGCCATGACCGGCTGGCGTCTGGGCTTTTCGGTGTGGCCCAAGTCGATCGTCGATCACGTGGTGCGCTTGAACGTCAACTGCCACTCGTGCGTCAACGCACCGACACAGTTCGCCGGCATCGCCGCGCTCGAAGGACCGCAGGACAAGGTGATCGAGATGGTCAAGGCGTTCGACGAGCGCCGCAAGGTGATCGTGCCGATGCTCAACCAGTTGCCGGGCTTCACCTGCGTCAATCCCGGCGGCGCGTTCTATGCGTTTCCCAACATCACCGGCACTGGCATGACCGCCAAGGAATTGCAGAACAAGATGCTGGAGACGGCGGGGGTCGCCACCGTGGCCGGCACCAGCTTTGGCATCCACGGCGAGGGCTACATTCGGTTCTCGTATGCCAACTCGACGGAAAACATCAAACGCGCCATCGAGCGCATCGGCAAACTGCTGGTCGATGGCTGAATGTCGACGTCAACTTGGCTCGGCGCCGAGCTGACCATTGTTTTTGCCATAGAGATCACCGCAGGACGGTGCACCGGATCGACTTGGCTGTCGGATACGGTTGCCGGATGGGCGTTCGCGTGGCAGCTTCGCGGAAATGGTTCCGACACCCGCGAGGCACCCGATGCCGTCTTTTTATGACGATTTACCGATTGTCGATGCGCACCACCACTTGTGGGACCTCGCGGGCGACCTCAGGTATCCCTGGCTGCACAATCGCGAACACACGTACATGGGCGACAATTCCGCAATCCGGCGGACCTATATGCCCGACGAGTATCGCCGCGACACGGCGTTGCACAACGTCATCGCCACCGTTCACATCGAAGCCGAATGCGACCGCCGCTTTCAGGTGCAGGAAACGGAATGGCTGACCAAGGTCGCCGCCACATCCGGCATGCCGAACGCCATCGTCGCGCACGCGTGGATCGATACGCCCGACAGCGAGGAAATTCTGGCCAAACAGAAAGCGTTCCCGCTGGTGCGCGGCATCCGCACCAAACCGATCATTTCCAGCGGTCCCGATGAAAGCGTGCGCGGCTTGCCGCGCAGCATGCAGGACCCTGCGTGGCGAAAGGGTTTGGGGCTGCTCGAGACGTACGACCTGTCCTGGGATCTGCGCGTCGTGTGGTGGCATCTCGAGGAAGCAGCCGAAGTGGTGCGGGAGCATCCCACGCTGCGGGTTGTGCTCAATCACACGGGCTATCCGCTCGACCGTTCTCCCGAGGCGCTGGTGCGCTGGCGCCGGGGCATGGAGGCACTGGCGGCGTGCCCGAACGTGCACTGCAAAATATCCGGTCTCGTCGAGCCCAATGCGCCGTGGACATTGACCGCCAACACACCGATCATTCTCGACACCATCAGCATCTTCGGTGTCGACCGCTGTATGTTCGCGTCGAACTTCCCCGTCGATGGCCTGAAGGGCTCTTGGGATTATCTCTATTCCTGCTTCAAGAAGGTGACGGCTGATTTCCCGCTCGCAGATCGACGCAAGCTGTTCAGCGAGAACGCCCTGCGCTTTTACCGCATCGATCTCGGCTGAATTCCAGCAAGGACACATCATGGCCATCGAGGGTGCCGCGCATTTCGGCTTCACGGAGCAACAGCTCACTGAGTTGCCGACAGTCTATCGCAGCGATCTCTTCAAGGGGAAGGTGGTCGTCGTTACGGGTGCGGGCAGTGGCTTTGGCTTGGCGATTGCGTGCCTGTTCGCGCGGCTGGGGGCCGATGTGGCAGTCTCAGGTCGCAACGTCGAGCGCTTGCAGCGGGCGGTGGCGTTTCTGGAGACGTTTGGCGGGCGCGTGCTGTCACGCACCTTCAACATTCGCGATGCGGACGCCTGCGAGGCGTTCATCGCTGACATTTGGAGCGCGTATGGGCAGCTCGATGTCCTGGTGAACAATGCAGGCGGCCAGTTCCCCCAAGCTGCCTTGGATTTCAAGGTGAAGGGCTGGAACGCCGTCATAGACAACAACCTCAACGGCACCTGGTACATGATGCAGGCAGCGGCGCGCGCGTGGGTGGCGCATGCGGCGCAGGGCAATATCATCAATATCACAGCCGACATCTGGCGCGGCATGCCGGGCATCGCGCATACGGCCGCGGCGCGTGCAGGCGTCATTTACGCGTCAAAGAGCGTCGCGGTCGAATGGGCGCCACACGGCATTCGTGTCAATTGTCTGGCACCGGGTTGCCTCGAGACGTCGGGCTTTGCGCACTATCCGCCCGAAGGCGCCAAGACCTATTTCGAGGCCAATCCGATGAAACATCCCGGCGACGCCTGGGACGTGGCGGAGGCTTGCGTGTATCTCGGCGCCGCGTCCGGAAAATTCATCACCGGGGAAGTGCTCACCATCGATGGTGGCCAGCAATGCTGGGGCGACCCTTGGCCGACGGGACGGCCAGAGCATTTCAAGATCGGGTGAAGCGATCGGCGGTCAACGTCCCTTGAATTGCGGGGCCCGCTTGGCGAGACGGGCAGCGATCCCTTCGACCGCATCGTCGCTGGTGCGGACGCCTTCGACTTGGATGTCGATATCGGCGTGGAGAATGTGATCGCGAAACGCCATCTCGCGCACGATCAGCGCTTTCATGGATTTGAGTGACAGCGGCGCGTTGGCGGCAAGGCGGTCGATGACGGCCTGCGCCGTGGCCTCCACGTGGTCGGGCGGTGCCAGATGGGATATGATGCCGAGGCGGTGCATTTCACCGGCGGGCAAGGGATCGCCGAGCAATAGAATACGGCGCGTGGCGACGGGGCCGGCGACTTCCATTATTTTTTTGGTCAGAAACCAGCTCGTCGACATGCCGATCTGGGCCAGCGACATACCGAACCGCGCCGACGCGCTGGCGATAACGAAATCGCAATGCAGCGCCAGTTCATTGCCACCGGCAATGGCATCGCCCTGCACGACGGCGACGACGGGCAGCGGAAAGCCTTCGACGGCCTCCAGCATGCGCTCGATCGCGGAGGCGCCCTCGGCTGACCGCGCCTGCTCTTTCAAGTCGAGGCCGGCACAGAAGACGGAGCCGGAAGCGCGAATGACGGCGACCCTTTCAGCGGGGGCAGGTTGCGTCTCGAAGATGGCGCGCAACTGCTCGACCATTCCCGAATCGAGGGCATTGCGCGCTTCTGGACGGTTCAGCAGTACTTCGCGCACGGCGCCGCGCGTTGTCCATTCGATCTTTGTCATCGACAGTCCTCCGCTCCCCTGATCGGGTAACACTAACACGATAGTGAGAACGTTCGGCGAGGCCTGACCTTGCGCGCCGGCTCGCCTATACTGGGCACCCTTACAACTGTCATCGCGAGCTGCCCATGACCTCGGACACCCTATTTGCCGACAATCCACTCTGCCGATTGCTCGGTATTCGTTATCCGATCTGCCAAGCCGGCATGTATCAGGTGGCGTATGGGCCGCTCGCTGCCGCTGTCTCGAACGCGGGTGGATTGGGGTGCATCGGTTCGGCCTACATGGATCCTGCCCGCTTGCGTGAAGAGATCCGCATCGCCAAATCGGAGACGGACAAGCCGTTTGGTGTCGACATCCTGTTCGCACGCACGGTGGGCGGCGGCGAGACCATCGCGGCCTATGAGCGCGAGGTGCGCGCCCACATCGACGTGACGTTCGAGGAGGGCGTGCCGATCATCGTCGCGGGTCTGGGCGATCCGGGTCCCATCATGGCGCAGGCGCGTGCAGCGGGGGTCAAGGTCATGGCGCTGGTGGGCACGGCCAAGCAGGCGAAGGCCGTGGAGCGCTCGGGCGTCGATGCCGTCATAGCCTCGGGGCACGAAGGCGGCGGGCACGTGGGGCGCATCGGCACGATGGTGCTGGTGCCGCGCGTCGTCGATCAGGTGAGCATTCCCGTGGTCGCGGCGGGTGGGCTGGCTGACGGTCGCGGGCTCGTTGCCGCGTTGGCTCTGGGCGCGGTCGGCGTCTGGATGGGCACGCGCTTCATCGCGACCGTGGAAGCGCGCGGACACGACAATTACAAGCACCGCATCACGGAGATCGACGAGGACGGAACGATCGTGACGCGCGCGCATTCCGGCAAACCCAACCGGATGATCCGCAATTCCTTTACCAAGTCGTGGGAAGGGCGGGACAAAGATATTCAACCCTATCCCCATCAGCTCAAGACCGTCGGCGAGATCGCCTCGTATCGTGGCCGCATCGAAGGTGACGTCGAATACGGCGTCCTACCGAGCGGCCAGAGCGCGGGGCTGATCGATCGCGTCGAGCGCGCCGGAGACGTGGTTCGCACGATCGCGGCGGATGCAGTGCGGGTGTTGCAAAAATTGGGCGTCTCGACGCCAAATTAATAATTTGAAGTGACTTTCGAAAGGAAAGGACGCATTCTGATTATTGTTGGGCGTCAATACCTCATCGGAGAAAGCCATGACACTCGAACGTGCCATATTGCTGGTCGTCGGCGTAGTCGTTCTCGGGAGCGTTCTGTTGAGCGTTTATCATAGCCCCCTTTGGCTTTGGGTGACGGGCCTCTTGGGGGTGCATCTCATCCAGGCCTCGTTCACGGGCATGTGTCCGGTGGTGCGTCTCCTCAAAGATCGCGGACTGCCATCGAAGGCTGGTTTCGCGTGACAACCGGCAGGCGGCCCTTTCCCGCCTGCCTCCATGCGTGCATTCGGTTGGCGGCATGCTAGGTTTCTCCTGGATCACGTCGAGCCGCCAGGGGTGCCTGCATGCCGCACAACATCGAAATTGACATCACCGAACGATTCCCGTTTGCCGAGGACCAAGCCTTCGGTGAAGTCGGGTCCTTCGAGCGCATCAAGGGAAAGGCGCGGCTGAGCGTCGATCCGAAGGGTGCGCTCCAACGAGGCATCTGCGATATCGACCATGCGCCCGTCGATACGCAGGGACGCGTGCACTTCACCACCGACATCTCGATCATCAGGCCCGTGGACATGGCGCGGGGCAACCGCGGGTTGTTCTTCGACTGGGGCAATCGGGGCAACATCCGTTGCTTGCAATTCTTCAATGATGCAGTGGGCTCCAACGATCCGCGAACGGCCGCGCATGCGGGCAACGGCTTCTTCATGCGGCGCGGGTACTCGGTCGTCTGCGCCGGCTGGCAGGCGGATCTGCTGCCGGGCAATCACCGCTTCCTGCTCAACGTGCCGGTCGCGACGCGGAATGGCCAGCCGATTACGGGACCTGTGAGGGTCGAATACATCGCCGACAAACCGGGCATCACGACCTTTCCCCTGTCGAGCCGTGCCTCGACGCGCTCGCATCCGACCGTCTCGCTCGACACGAGCAAAGCCCAGCTCACACGGCGGCGCTATGCGGGGGATGCTCGCATTCCGGTGCCGCCGGACCAGTGGATGTTCGCGCGCACGGAGACGGGCATCGGCCTCGATGCGGTCGGATCGGAGACGGCGCTCATTCCCAGTGACACGCATATTCATATTCCCTCCGGCTTCAAAACCGGATGGATTTACGAGCTCGTCTACGACGGACGAGATCCGCTGGTGCTGGGCCTGGGTCATGCCGCCGTCCGCGATCTCGTGTCGTATCTGCGGTCAGGACATAGGGATGCGGCTGGGCAGGCCAATCCGCTCGGCCCTGCGGGATCGATCGAGAAAGCTTACGGCTGGGGTCGCTCGCAGACCGGCCGCGCCATTCGCGATTTCGTCTATCGCGGCTTCAATGGCGATGCCGAGGGCAAGAAAGTGTTCGACGGGCTCATGCCGCACGTCGCCGGCGGTGGCTTGATGTGGATGAACCATCGCTTCGCCAATGTGATTGTGGCGGCTGGCCAGCAATACGAAGATCACGAAAACCCCGCCGATCATTTCCCGTTCGCCTATGCGTCGTCGACCGATCATTTGACGGGCCGCACGGACGCCATCTGCAACCGTCCCGACACCGATCCGCTGATCTTCCACACTCAAACCGGCACCGAATATTGGCAGCGACGCGGCAGCCTCGCGCACACCGATACGGCCGGCAACGATCTCGCGCCTCCCGACAATGTACGCATCTATTTCTGGGCGTCGTCCCAGCACTTCGCCGATCCGCTGCTGATAAAGCCCGGCACTGCGGGCGGTGTTTGTCAGAACGTACAGAACGTCGTGTCGACCTCGATGTTGTTTCGCGCCATGCTCGACAACATGGACGCTTGGGCGACCAAGGGCACGCCGCCGCCAGGCAGCCGCATGCCGCGTCGCAGCGATGGCACGCTGGTCGACATCGAGACGTGGCGCAAAAAGTTTCCGGCCATCCCCGGTGCGATGACGCCGCGTGAGCCCAATACGCTCGAGCTGTTGGATTTCGGCCAGGAGGCGGCGCAGGGCATCCTGCAGGAGCCGCCGCGGAGAACTGGCAAACATTATGCCGTCCTTGTCCCGGCCGTCGATCAGGACGGCAACGACATCGCCGGCATCCGCGCGCCGATGGTGCAGGCTCCGCTCGCCACCTATACGGGCTGGAACATTCGCGCCCGAGGCTTCGGTCACGGCGCCACGCATGAGTTCACGGGCAGCACGCTGCCTTTTCCAGCGACACCCCAAGAGCGCGCGGCCACGGGCGACCCGCGCCAATCGATTGCAGAACGCTATGGCGACGGCGCGGTCTACCAAGCCGCTATCGGCGAGGCGGCCCGCAGGCTCGTCGTCGAACGACTGATGCTCGAGGAAGACGTGGGCCGCAGCGTAGCCGCTGCCGCGAACTGGAATGCACCTCGCCACGATGTCGAGGTGTGATCCGCAGCCCCGGCAGACACAATCTTGACCGATGCAGCGCAAGGCGTCACAAGTCGCGCCCGAACTATGGTCACCACATCGGCGGAATGGGACGCAGCACATGCCGGATACCACGACGACGCATTGGTCGCAGGACGTGTTCCGCGAGATCAAAGCGCGCGATATCGAAACCGTCTGCACCATTCCCGACGGTGGCTTGATCCGCCTCCTTCAGATGGTCGAGGCCGATCCGAAAATGCGCCTCGTCACGCTGTCGACGGAAGAGGAAGGCATGGGCGTCGTCACGGGCCAATGGCTCGGCGGTAAGCGATCCATGATTGCCATGCAGTCTTCGGGCGTCGGCAACTGCATCAACGCACTGGGGCATCCCACGACCTTGCGGGCGCCGTGCCTGATGCTGGTGACGATGCGCGGCCAGTGGGGTGAGTTCAACCCCTGGCAGGTGCCCATGGGCCAAGCCGTGCGGCCGTGCCTGGAAGCGGTCGGTGTCAAATGTTTCCCGGTCGACCGACCCGAGGAGGTTGGCGAAGTTTTCGCGGCTGCCGCCGACATGGCTTACAACGGCCCGCTGTCGGCGGCCGTTCTCGTCAGTCAGCGCGTCATTGGCGCCAAGGGCTTCGGCCAGAAGTGAGCGCGGGGAGAGCACCAGCCATGAGTACGAACCCGGCAATGCCGCATTCGACTTCCAACAAGATCCAACGGCGTCCGTTCGTCGCCGAGTTGCTGTCCCGGCGCAACGGCGCGTTGATCGTGCCGGGTCTGGGGAGCCCGACATGGGACATTTTCGCCGCCGGCGACTCGCCTGAATATCTCTACTCGTGGGGCGGTATGGGATTGGCCGTGCCGACGGCTCTGGGATTGGCCCTGGCGCAACCGTCACGCCGCGTCGTGGTGATCACGGGTGACGGCGAATTGCTGATGGGCATCGGTTCGCTCGGCGTCGTCGCCGATCAGGCGCCGGCGAACCTGGGCATCCTCGTGCTCGACAACGAGTCGTTTTCGGAAACCGGGCGACAACGCGGATTGTCCGGCAACCGCGCCGACCTGTGCGCCATCGCGCGAGGGTTCGGGATAGCCGACACGATGCATGTCACCGAGCAGGGGGACGCGGCGGCCCTCGCCGACCACCTGTTCACCAAGCCCGGCCCCGTTTTTGCCGTCGCCAAGATCGCCATCACCGAAGATCCCTGGCGTCTGCCGGAGAAGGACGGCGCGGCTATCGCGCGTCGGTTCAAGATTGCCTTGGGTGTGGCCGAGGCTTGAGCGTGCCGTCGCCGCCGCCCTGCCCTGCGCTCACGCATCGAACCGGTTGGGATCGAGGCCCAGCATCGCCCACGTCGCCAGCATGTGCTCGGGCAACGGCGCGGTCACGTCGATGGTTTTCGATTTGCTGCTGGGATGGGGAATGACGAGGCGGCGCGCGTGCAGGTGCAGTTTCTCCGCGATCTCTTCGGGAAGTTGGGGACCGCCTTCGATCGTGTACTTGTTGTCGCCGACGATGGGAAAGCCCAGCATCGTCATATGCACCCGCAATTGGTGCTGACGCCCCGTCACCGGCTTCAGTGACACCCAGGCTGCCTTGCGGCCGACGCGATCCACCACGCTGTAATGGGTCAGCGCGTGCATGGCCTTCTCCTGCTCACCGGGTAGGGATTTACGCATTTTATCATCGCCGTCCGCGCCCGCCGCTTTGACGAGGGCGGCTTCGATCTTGCCTTGCGCAGGATGGGGGACGCCGCGCACCAGCGCCCAATAGGTTTTCGCCGCAGAGCGCGTTTGGAAGGTCTTGCCGAGTTTGGCGGCGGCATCGCGGTGCTTGGCGACGAGCAGAACGCCTGTCGTATCGCGGTCGAGCCGGTGCACCAAGCGGGGTCGGTCGCCGAACCGGTCGATCATGCCAGCCAGTAGCCCGTCGATATGGCGCTTGGTGCCGGTGCCACCTTGCACGGCAATGCCGAAGGGTTTGTTGAGCACGACGACATCGTCGTCCTCGTAGAGGATCATCTTCTCGATGAAGTCGCGGTCGCCCTTCGACAGGCCCGCGGGCGGAACCAAGGACGGCTTCGCTTTGGCGGGTTCCCGCACGGCTTTGGGAACGCGCACCTGCTGGCCGGTTTCGAGACGCGCGTTGGCTTGGACGCGTTTGGAATCGACACGCACTTGGCCGGTTCGCAGAAGCTTTTGCAAGTAGCCGTGCGTCAGCGTGGGAAAATGGATTTGGAACCAGCGATCGAGCCGCAGTCCGCCTTCACGCGGACCCACGACGATTGTCTCGACGGGATCGTTCATGAAAGCACCGTTCGTGTGACAGCCAAGCCTGCGACGAGACCCAGGATGGAAAGGACGACGGAGCCCGCAATGTAGGACACAGCCAAAGCGGTGTGCTGGCGCTCGAAAAGCTCCCACGCGTCCAGCGAGAACGCCGAAAACGTAGTGAAACCGCCGAGTATCCCGGTCGCGAGAAACGTGCGCCAAGCTGCCGAACCGCCAAGCAACGGCAGGCTTGTCGCCACCACGATTCCCATCAGGAACGAACCGACGACATTGACAATGAGCGTGGCCCACGGAAACGCTGCACCCAAACAGGCGGCGCACGTCACGTTGACCAGATAGCGAGCGCCAGCGCCAATGGCGCCGCCGCCGGCTGCGAGAAGGAAAAGCCGCATGATAGGCTACTCGATTGATGGCGTAGGGCGGGGTATAGCGGGTCGGACGGCCGCGCGATACCACTTAGCGAGGGGTTGATTGCCACCAGAGTCGGGAGCTTTGATGAACCTCGCCCTGCTTTTACGCATTTGGCTGATCGTCACGCTGTCGCTGATGGCAGGCCTGATCGTGTGGGAACTGGCGCCCGTTGTTTTCGTGGTCGCGCTGGTCGCGGGAGGATTGGGCCTCGTCTCGTTCGCCATGATTGCCCTGGCGCGGCAGTTGGAGCGCCGCCGGTCAGACGGGGAATGATTGGGCCGATCGCATCTTTCGCGAGCCCTACCGGCGCGGCACGCGGATTGGCAAACGAGTAACCTTTCCGCTTAGAGGTTCGATAATTGGGACACCGTAAAGTCGCTGCTCGCCCTCGAGAAAGACACAGCGATGCGTCGAGCTGTTTTGATCCTGCCCTTCGTTCTACTCCTGGTGTCTCTGGTTACAGCAGGAGAGGCCGAAGCGCGTCGTGGCCGTGGCATCCCCCTACCCATCCCAGGTTTGCGTAGCGAAGTGGTCGTCAAGGTCCTCGAACTCCCGCGTTCCCCGAATTTGATGTATGAGGGAAAGCCAATCGATCTGGGATATAAATTCTACTCCGGCAGTGGTGGCGAGTGGGTTGGATACATCGGCCCGGATACGTCATATTTGCCTTTCAAGCCTGACGGTCTGGAACGCACACTTGCCCTTGCCGGACTCAGAGGGTTGCCCCCCGTACCCGACCGACCATGGCAATTGTCCGAGTTGGTGATGCTCGCCATTGGGCTCCTCCTGATCGCCTTCGCATTGTTCAAAAAATTCATGACGGGGCTCGCCAGTGACGATCGAGCTGTGTCGGTCGTAGAGGCGGGCGGACCCCTCGAAACTTCCGGCATGGCGCGCGCTGATGCTGCCATGCAAGCGCGCATCCAGGCCATGGGGGAGGGAGCCACTCGGCCGTCGCCCCCGGGCGCTGATGCACGCGGTGCGGCACTCTCACTGGGAGGTGCCCGCCCCTCCTTCGGCAAACGCATCTGAGGCAACAACGAAGCCGTTGCCGCCCTCGCCATTCAGCGCCTAAACTTCCCCGATACATTCTCGGGGAGGAACGGCCTTGGAATTCGACTATGTGATCGTGGGATCGGGATCGGCTGGCTCGGTGCTGGCGGATCGGTTGACGGCATCTGGACGCTACACTGCGATTGTTCTCGAGGCGGGTCCCAGCGAGTACAAAAACCCCTACATTCATTTTCCGGCGGGTTTCTTCAAGCTGCTCGACAACCCAGCTGTCAATTGGGTCTACCACACCGAACCCGAAGCGCAGACCAAAGGTCGACGGATCCTGTATCCGCGCGGCCGCGTTCTGGGCGGCTCATCCTCGATCAACGGTGTCATGCAGGTGCGCGGCCAGCGCGAGGATTTCGACGACTGGGCCGCCATGGGATGCCGGGGCTGGAGCTACGAGGAAATTCTGCCCTACTTCAAGAAGTCGGAAACCTATCTGCCGGGTGATCCTGCCTATCGTGGCAAGACGGGTCCGCTCGTCGTCGAAGATTATCGGGGGCATCATCCATTGACCCACGACTTCGTCAAGGCGGGGCAGCAGGTTGGGCTCGCGTACAACCCCGACTACAACGGTGCCCACCAAGAAGGTATCGGATACGTGCAGCAAACGCGGTCCGGCCGCTGGCGTATGTCGACAGCGCGGGCATTCTTGCGGCCTGCCATGAAGCGCGCGAACTTGACCGTCGAGACGGGCGTGCTCGTTACGCAACTCAATTACTCAGGCAACCGCGTATCGGGCGTGACGTTCGCGCGGGGTATGGGCAAGGGCGCAGCCGTTCCCGTCACGGCCAAGCGCGAAACGATCATCTGCGGCGGCGCGATCAATTCACCCCAGCTCCTGCAACTGTCGGGCATCGGCAATCCCGAGCATTTGCAGTCGATCGGTGTGCCGGTGAAGGTGGCGCTGCCCGGTGTCGGCTACAATTTCCACGATCATTACGTCTCCCGTGTCGTGCGTAAAGTCGTCGGCCGCACGACTGTCAATGAATTGTCGCGCGGTCCGCAGTTGGCTTGGCAAGTGGCGCGATGGGTGTTGTTCGGGGATGGCATTCTCACCTATTCTGCGGGCAACGGTATCGCCTTCGTGCGCTCCAAGACCGAGTTGACGCGACCCGATGTGCAGATCTCATTTGCGCCAGCCAGCTACCCCAATGGGCAGATCGGCAAGCTCGACAGCACGCCGGGGATGACGTGCGGCGCCTGGCAGTGTCGGCCCGAGGCGCGCGGCAGCGTGCTCGCCAAGTCGAGAAATCCGCAGGAATCGCCGGCCATTCGACCGAATTATCTCGATCATGAAATGGATCGGGCGGCCATTGTCGCGGGGCTCCGGTTGTGCCGAAAAATCGTGCACGCATCGGCGTTCGACGGCTACGGCGGCGAGGAGATGTATCCGGGCAAGAACGTGCAGTCGGATGATGAATGGCTGGATTATGCCTATCAGAATGGCAGCACCGTTTATCACCCTGTCGGCACCTGCAAGATGGGCACCGACAAACGCGCCGTCGTGGACCCGGAATTGCGCGTGCACGGCGTCGCCGGGCTGCGCGTCGTCGATGCCTCGGTGTTTCCGAAGATGACCTCGAGCAACACCAATGCGCCCACCATCATGATTGCCGAAAAGGCTGCGGACATGATTTTGGCGAGCGCCGAGATGTGAGCCGCATTGACGCGTGCGTTTGCAGGACCGTCGAGTTGTTTTCCGCAACCAGGAGAGACGCCATGGTTCTCAAGGACAAGGTTGCCATCGTCACGGGCGCGGGTCAGGGCATCGGGCGAGCGTCGGCACTGGCGTATGCGCAGGCGGGTGCGCACGTCGTCTCGGTCGACATCGATGGTGCCAAGGCCGAGGACACGGCCAAAGCCGTCGAAGCCTATCAGCGCCGCGCGCTGGCGATCAAAACCGATGTGGGAGATGTCGCCGACATCGATCGCATGGTGAGCAAGGTCGTCGCCGAATTCGGCCGCGTCGATATCCTGCTGAACAACGCCGGCGTCACCCGCCGCGCCGACATCATGGAGCTGACCGAAGCCGATTGGGACCGCATTCATCGCGTCAACGCAAAGGGCGTGTTCTTCTGCTTGCAGCGGGTGGCGCGTGAAATGATCCCGCGCGGCGGCGGTCGTATCATCAACATCGCCTCGATCGCGGGCAAAGGGTATGCCGGCACTTCGAACGCGGCGTATGGCGCCAGCAAAGGCGCGGTGATCAGCCTGACGAAGACGGCCGCACAGCAGCTCGGCATGCACAACATCAACGTCAACTCGATTTGCCCCGGCGTGACGCGCACCGAATTGTCCGACGCGAACTTGCGCGTGCGGGCGGAGAAGGCCGGCGTGTCGATGGCAGAGATGGAAAAAATCCGCGCCTCGGTCATTCCCCTCGGCCGCCCCAATGACCCCGAAGATATCGCGGCCATGGCCGTTTTTTCGCGTCGCCGGGCGCCCGCAACATCACGGGGCAATCCTACAACGTCGACGGCGGCATCGTGCCGGATTGAAGGCCATGGATTTTGGTGATGGCATTGGTGCTCTTGGTGATAGCGCTGAGGCCGACGGGGTCTGAGACGCCACCACATCACGGGAGAGAGCATCATGCGGCACTGGCTCCGGACTATGAGTCTCGCATCTGCGATCGCACTGTCATTGACCTGCGCGTTCGCGGGATCGGCTCACGCTGATGCGATCGACGGGGATTGGTGCCATGGCGTAGACCATCTCAACATCGCGGGCAGCACGATCCTGACGCCGGGTCGCAACACGATCGAAGGCGTCTATAACCGCTATCGGTTCGCCTACATTGCGCCAGCCAACGAGCCGGGCGCGGGGGTTGAAATCCGAGTGGTGATGATCCGCGGCCAGGAAGTCGTGCATCTCGAGCGTGCCGGCCAGACGGGGGGTCCGGAAGTTTGGCGCCGCTGCAAGCCGATCAGTTGATACAGGTCGCGTCGAGCCTCACTGCACATCGCGTGCGACGCGCCTAGGCCTTGGCCAGCAGGTCGCCGTACTCCGCCGCGTGGCGACGCATGTACGCTGCCACGAACGAGCAGCGGGGAATGACTTTGACGCCTTCTCTGCGCAGGGCCTCGAGCGTTGCCGCCACCAGTTCGCCGCCGATTCCGCGACCTTCGAGGTCGGCCGGCACCTCGGCGTGGATCAGCGTGACAATGCCGGGTGCGCGTCGATAGCTGACGAACGCAGTGCGGCCATCGATGCTCATTTCGAAGCGTTGTCGTTCGGAATTGTCGGTAAGTTCGGTCATGTCATCGCACTCCATCCGTCAGAGCCACGATCTCGCAATTGCATCGTAGCAGAACCTCATCGGCTCAGGCGAGAGCGCCGCCCGAGACGAAGGGAAATGTTGCGGCAACGGCAATCGTTCCGGCGCGGCCGATTTTCTCGGACAGGACGCGGCGACGATCAAATATCGATGACCTCGAGGACGCCGGCCACCGTCGAGAGCTCGCCCCGGTCATGGGCGCTGATATCGTAGCGGCCGGGCAGTGCATATTTGATGGATCGCGCACCCGTCACGCCCGTGGCGCCTGCGACTTCGACCGTCAGGTGAACGGCCGTGCCACCCTTCGCGCCGGCGGGGCCGGGCTTCAGCAGCGCTTTGATTTCGTCGATGCGCGTTTGGCGACCCATGAGGGCGCGCGCATCGAGCACCACCTCGAGACCGCGCTGCACATTGGCAGCCGCCTCATCGAGGCGTTCGAGCGATTGGACGCGCATTTTCAAGGTGTCACCCTCGCGCTCTGCCTCGATGCTGATCAACACCGCCGTGCCGGGCTCGAGCAGGTCGCGAGAACGTGCCAACGTATCGGAAAAGATCACGGCCTCGAACTGGCCGGTAGCGTCGGAGAAGGCGGCGAAAGCGAATTTGTTGCCCTTCTGCGAGCGCCGCTCGCGCGCAGAGACGACGATGGCGGCGAGGCGCGCAGCGCTCGTTCCGAATCCGGCTTTCTGCTCGAAGTCCGCATAGCGCTGCACGCCCAGTTTGGTGAGCACGGCGGCGTATTCATCGAGCGGATGCCCCGAGAGATAAAAGCCCACCGCTGCAAACTCGTGCTGCAAGCGCTCCATCGGCGTCCAGGCTTTGATGGGCCGCAGCTTGAGCAGTGTGGTGCCCGAGCGGTGGTCGTCCAGCGAAGTGAACAGTCCTCCTTGACCGACTTTCGCGTCGTCCTGGATTTGACCGGCAACATCTACGATCTGGTCGATGTTGCCGTGCACGAGTGCGCGATTCTTTTCCATGCGGTCGAAGCTGCCGGCCATGGCCAGCGTTTCCAAGGCGCGCTTGTTCAACGCTTTGGGATCGATGCGCCGTGCGAAATCCGCCAGATCCTTGAACGGTCCAGTCTTTTGGCGCTCCGCAATCAGCGTGCCCACCGCGCTTGCTCCGATGTTCTTCAAAGCGGCCAGTGCGTACCGGATGGCGCCGTTCCCGGCTGCATCGGCGCCGAACTCGATTTCGGAGGCATTCACGCACGGCGGCTTCACTTCGATGCCGGAGCGGCGCGCTTCAGACGCAAACATAGCAAGCTTGTCGGTGTTCGACATATCGAGCGTCATCGACGCAGCCAGGAACTCCGGCCGGAAGTTCGCTTTCAAATAGGCCGTGTGGTAAGCGACGATCGCATAGGCTGCGGCGTGGCTCTTATTGAATCCATAGCCTGCGAACTTGTCGACCAACTCGAAAATGGACGTGGCATCTTCCCTGGTCACGCCGTTTTGCAGGGCGCCCTCGACGAAACGGGCCTGTTGCGCGGCCATCTCCTTCTTGTCTTTTTTGCCCATCGCACGCCGCAGCAAGTCGGCTTGCCCCAAGGTATAGCCACCCATGACTTGCGCGATCTGAATGACCTGCTCCTGGTAGATGATGACGCCATAAGTCTCCTCGAGAATCGGCTTCAGCATCACGTGGGGATAGTGGATCGGTTCGTCGCCGTGCTTGCGATTGATGTAGGTCGGGATGTTGTCCATCGGGCCCGGCCGATAAAGCGCCACCATGGCGATGATATCCTCGATCCGATCCGGCTTCAGGCGCTTGAGACTTTCGCGCATGCCCGTCGATTCCAGCTGAAACACGCCGATCGTGTCGGCGCGGGCGAGCAGGTCGTAAGCTGCCTTCGCTTCCGGATGGTCGTTGATGATCGAGATCGTCGCCAGATCGACCTCGAGGCCGCGACCTCGCTTGATCAGTTCCACGGCCTTCTGCAACACGGTGAGCGTTTTCAACCCGAGGAAGTCGAACTTCACGAGGCCCGCCACTTCGACGAGCTTCCAATTGTACTGCGTGATCGGGAACGACGATTTGGGGTCGCGATAGAGCGGCACCAATTCTTCGAGCGGCCTGTCACCGATCACCATGCCGGCAGCATGGGTGGATGCGTGTCTGTAAAGGCCTTCGAGCTTTTTCGATATTTCCAAGAGCCGCTGGACGACGGGCTCTTCTTTCGCCGCCTCCTGCAATTTCGGCTCGCCGTCGATCGCTTGCTGCAACGTGACCGGAGCAGCCGGATTGTTCGGCACCAGCTTGCACAGCTTGTCGACTTGGCCGTAGGGCATCTGTAGGGCGCGCCCGACGTCCCGCAACACGGCGCGGGCTTGCAACTTGCCGTGCGTGATGATCTGCGCGACGCGGTCGGCACCGTATTTTTTCTGAACGTACCGGATCACTTCGTCGCGGCGGTCCTGGCAGAAGTCGATGTCGAAGTCGGGCATCGAGACGCGTTCGGGATTGAGGAACCGCTCGAAGAGAAGTCCAAAGCGCAGCGGATCGAGATCGGTGATGGTCAGCGCCCAGGCAACCACCGAGCCCGCGCCCGATCCACGTCCGGGACCGACGGGAATTCCCGATCTTTTGGACCACTGAATGAAGTCCGCAACGATGAGGAAATAGCCGGGAAACTGCATGCCTGCGATGACGCCGCACTCGTACTCCAGACGCTTGAAATAATCCTCACGCGTGAAGCCGTCCGCCAATGGATGGGTCGCGAGGCGTAGGGTCAATCCTTCCTCGGCTTGTCGTTTCAGTTCGGCTGCTTCGGCCGCCAAGCGTTGCTCTTCGGTGGCGCCAGGGGCGGTGGCCACGAAACTCGGCAGGATCGGTTTGCGCCCCTTCGGCCGAAAGGCGCAACGTTTTGCAATTTCAATCGTGTTGGCCGTCGCCTCCGGCAAATCAGCAAACAGTGCCACCATCTCGTCGGCGCTTTTGAAGTAATGTTGCCGGGTGACGCGGCGTCGGTCGTCTTCGGTGATGTATTTTCCCTGCGCGATGCAGAGCAGAACATCGTGTGCCTCATGGTCGTCAGGCGTGGCGAAATAACATTCGTTCGTGGCAACGATGGGAAGCTCGAGCTCATAGGCGAGCGACAACAAGGCGGGTTCGATGGCGGCTTCTGCTGTCGTACCGTGGCGCTGAACTTCCACATAGAGCCGGTTGCCGAAGATTGCTTTCAGCCGCCCGAGGCGAGACGTGGCGAGAGCGGAATCGTCATCTCCCAGAGCGCGATCGATCGGACCGTCGGGTCCACCGGTGAGCGCAATGACACCCTGGGACCAGCGTTCGAAGTGCGTCATGTCGACGTGGGGCGGTTCAATATCGTTGACGTCCAAGTGGCACGCACTGCTGATCTTCATCAGGTTGGCGTAGCCCGCCTCGTTCGCCGCGAACAAGGCCATGCGCCCGGAAGGCCGCAGCGCTGTGGGCCCCATGGTGCGTCCATTGCCGCGTGAGCTGGTCGCATCTGCGAAATCGACGTCGACGCACACACCCGCGATCGGTTGAATACCGTCCTTTGCGAGCTTATCGGAGAACTCGAGCGCTCCGAACATGTTGTTGGTGTCGCTCAGACCGAGCGCCGGCATCCCGAACGCTGTCGCCAACTTGGCCAGCTTGGCAATGGGCAGGGCGCCCTCGAGCAGCGAATACGCCGAATGGACTTTGAGGTGCACGAATGGCGATGCTGTCATGACGTGCCTCCTCGAAAGGCTGGTAATCGCAACGGCTTTTCTCAGCGCAAGCAGACTGGTCGAATCACACCTGGATCATCTCATAAGATCGAGATCGGCTAGTTGATCGCAATCGCTTTTTGACGGTCGGCGGATCGTTAACCATCCCTGTCACTTGAAGATGACGGTCAGTCCATGGAAATGTGGCATGTTCGCCGCTCGCCGACAGGATGCAGGCCCGAGGTCATGAGTTATCGACTGAAACTGTCTGAGCCGCTCGACGCAGGGCGGCGTCGGATCGTCGTTGGCCAGATTGGACGCAAACAAGCGGCATCCAAGCGCCGAGCTGCGGCGCCGACCTGGGTTCACGATACGCGCAAGAGTTTGAAACGCGTGCGGGCGCTGCTGCGGTTGCTGCGATCTGGCCTCTCGAAGAAGGAGTGGCGCCGGGCCAATGACGATCTTCGCCAGATCGGCCGCAGCTTGAGTGCGCTGCGGGAACGCGATGTGCTTCCCCAGACCATCGCTGCTTTGCGAACGACAGCACAACCCAGCGTCGCGGCAGCGCTCGACCGACTCGTGTCGGTCCTCGATCAGGCGCCCAAGGCCACCCCCGATCGACGCGGCGTCGATCACGTGGACGAAACGAGCAAATCATTGAGCGCTGCCGCCGCACGGCTCGGCAAGCTCCGCCTGTCGGGCACATCAGGACAAATCTTGTCGGACGGCTTGGCGGCCACGCATCATTCGGGCCAACGCATGCTCGCCGCAACTCGACGTGATCCCACGGACGAAGCAGTGCACGATTTGCGCAAAGTCATTCAGGTCCATTGGCGTCAGATGCAATTGCTGGAACGAGCTTGGCCGGATGTGTTGCGCGTTCGCGCTGCGACCGCAAAGGATGTCGCGCAGGCGCTGGGCCAGCACCAGGATCTCGCGATGCTGATCCAAGCCGTGCAGGAGGCCGCACCCGATGGGCCAACAGAGGCCGACGTCGTATCGATCGTGGAAACCTGCCGACGCGCGCAATTGGCTCTGCGTGTTCGTGCACTTCCGTTGGCAGCCCGACTGTTTGCCGCTGATCCGCACGCGTTCGCCGCCGAGGTGATGGCCTGCTGGCACTTGGCGGAAGTCGCGTGCGAGGGAATAACCAAGCGCAAGAAAAAAGCCTCTGCCGGCGATCCCTAGGCGTCTCGGGTCGCCCAGACGCGCAGCACGATTTACGCGGTACGACCGGGTTGGTTCACGGCTGCGTCCGCATGTCGATCGGCCATGGTCAGAGCAAGGGCCAAGAGAACAGCCCAAACGGCGTAGGCGGCCATGAACCAAGTCTGCCACATGCCCCAACTGAAGCAGCCGATGATCACCACAGAAACGAAACTTGCCAGGGCATACGGTTCATGGGCGCGCGACAGTCGCGACAGGAGGGACAAAACCGCCAAACCGATGCTCATCAACACACCCGCGCCAATGGCTCCCAGCTCGTACCACGTCTGCATGAAGATGTTGTGTGAGTGACGCCCCGTTCGCAATGGATAGGTATGATCTGCCGGTTGGATGGCCGTCGCTGCCGCGCGCCCGTCCAGCTCTTTCGTCGACGCCACCCCGGTTCCGAAGAAAGGCGCTGCGATCACTTCCCGCGCCGTGAAGCCCCACAGGATGATGCGGTTGCGCCCTGTTTGAGGAATCCACTGCGCCTGATGGAGACCGGCTGCATAACTCGCAAGGGATATCGGAACCACGAGAAGCGTTGCGGTGACCCAACCTGCCAGCACGAGCCGGCGCATGGCGGCGGGTGCGAATTGCATGCCCCAGAACGTCACCGCAGCGAAGGCGAGGGCGAGCATCGACGTTTCATGCTCGGACCTGAACACCGCAAGGACCGTAGCAGCCACGAACGCGAGCCCAGCCATGCGTGCCGCGCCGCTGGGCAGGAGGGCGCGCACCAAAAGCAGAGCCGGTCCCAACACCAGCACGAGAACGGCCATATTGCGATTGAGAACGTATTCCCCGATCGCCGCCACACGTCCATCGACGATACGCAGGTGTTTGGTGGCTTCGAGCTGCAGGAACGGCATCAACCACATCGTGGCGCGCTTGATTGCCTGATTGCTCACCACCTCGATGCAGAGGTAAAGCGCTCCCAGGGCAATCGCCGCTAGCGCTGCCTTGGAGATTTTTTCCAGATGTTCGCGCGTGAGCTGAGACAGCCCTACGATCGCCAGCCAGGACAATATCGCCGCAACGGCGAAGAAGAGAACCTTGCCGTAGGCTTCGCTGCGATCGACGGCCCACAGCGCATTGACCACGAGATAGGCCCCGAAACCGGCAATCAAGAACATGACGAGGGAAAGCGGCCACAATCGATCGCGTCGACCGTCGAGAATGCTGGGCAATCCCAGTAGCGCCGCGAGAATGACCAAGGTACCGGCAGCCGCGCGAGGGGCGAGGAGAAAAACCGCAATGGCAACGGCGATGCCGCTCGGCGCGAGACGGTTCAGCAGAACGCGCAATGTGACATCGGGTGTATTTTTCCGTATCTGCAAATGCAGGGCACCCGACGGGTTTGGCCGAGTCAGCATGGAGGAGATGTCTCGATTAATTCAGCAACTCTCAATGTCGATAGGCGGATTGTGTTTGAATGCGGAACGTCTTGCGATTCTGCGGTCCAACGTATAGGCCACACACGAAGCGGTCAAAGGTGCTGGTGCCGCAGAGTCGATGACGGAATTCGTCGTGTTCATCAATTACTTCGACGGTGATGGCGCGCGCGAGACGCGAACGGTCGATCAACGCCTCGAGCTTAACTTGGGTTCAATACGTCGATGGGAACGATGAGCATGCAGCGCGACAACCCGCAGCTGTCCGAACCGGACGATCGCCCGATGACCCATCCAGCCGTCACGCATGGGCGTGTCGGTGTTCTCCTTCTCAATCTCGGCACACCCGATGCGACCGACTATTGGTCGATGCGCCGCTATCTCAAGGAGTTCTTGTCGGATCGTCGCGTCATCGAAGAACCGCGCTGGAAGTGGTGGCCGATTCTCAACCTGATCATTCTCACCGTGCGGCCCGGTCCCAAGGGTCGTGACTACGACGCGATCTGGAACACCGAGCGCAACGAAGGGCCACTCAAGACGATCACGCGCGACCAGGCGGAAGGTTTGGTGGCCGCGCTCGCGAACCCCCGCGTCGTCGTCGACTGGGCGATGCGCTATGCCAATCCGACGACAGCGTCGCGCATCGCCGCGCTGCAGGCTGCCGGATGCGATCGCATTCTGGTGGTGCCGCTCTATCCGCAATATGCGGCCGCAACCACCGCGACAGCTTGCGACGACGTGTTTCGCGCGCTGATGAACCTGCGCTGGCAACCCGCCGTTCGCGTGGCGCCCCCCTATTACGATGATCCCGCCTATATCGATGCCCTCGCGACGTCGATGCAAAAGGGGCTCACCGCGTTGCCGTTCGAGCCGGAGAAGATCCTGGCGAGCTTCCACGGCATGCCGCAGAAATATCTCGAGCAAGGCGATCCGTATTACTGCCAGTGCATGAAGACGTCGCGCCTGCTGCGAGATCGCTTGAGCATTCCCGAAAATCGTTGGGTAACGTCCTTTCAGTCGCGCTTCGGCAATGATCCGTGGTTGAAACCCTACACGGACGAGACCGTGCAGAGCCTCGCGCGGGCGGGCGTGCGCCGCCTCGCCATCGTGGCGCCCGGCTTTTCAGCCGATTGCTTGGAAACGCTGGAAGAGCTCGACGTGGAGAACCGCGCGTACTTCCTGTCCGCCGGCGGCACGGATTTCGCCTATCTACCCGCACTCAACGCGTCGGCCGAGGGCCTCGCCGTCATCGAAGCCGTCGTGCGTCGCGAGTTGTCGGGTTGGACCTGACGCGGCATGAGGCGACAGCGCCTCAGTCGATATCCTCGACCCGCGCGGGTCCATCACCCTTGATGCGTTGCGCCAGAGCCGCCTCGATGAAGGCGTCGATGTCACCATCGAGCACGCCCGACGTGTCGCTCGTCTGCACGCCCGTGCGCAGGTCCTTGACCATCTGGTAGGGTTGCAGCACGTAGGAGCGGATCTGGTGGCCCCAGCCGATGTCGGTCTTCAGGGCCTGCTCGGCGAGCGCTTTCTCCTCGCGCCGTTTCAATTCCATGTCGTAGAGCCGTGCCTTCAGCCGCTTGATGGCGATATCTTTGTTCTGGTGCTGGGAGCGTTGCTCCTGGGAGAAAATGATGATGTTGCTCGGCTTGTGCACGAGCCGAACCGCCGACTCCGTGCGGTTGACGGACTGGCCGCCCGCACCCTGTGAGCGCGTATAGGAGAACTCACAGTCCGCCATGTTCAGATCGATGTCGATCGTGTCGTCGATCACCGGATAGACGGTCACGCTCGAGAACGAGGTGTGTCGCCGGGCATTGGAATCGAACGGCGAGATACGCACGAGGCGATGGACGCCCGCTTCCGTTTTCAGCCATCCGTAGACATTCTCGCCCTTGATCTCGATCGTTGCGCCCTTGATGCCGGCCTCGTCGCCGGGCGCCATGTCCGTAATCGAAACCTTGAAGCCACGCGCTTCCGCCCATCGCGTGTACATGCGCAGTAGTTTTTCCGCCCAATCCTGGCTTTCCGTGCCGCCGGCTCCGGCGTGAACTTCGAGGTAGGCGTCGTTGCCGTCGGCCTCGCCGGAGAGCAGCGCCTCCACCTCGCGGCGCTTGGCTTCGCCGACCAGTCGTTGCAGTCCCGATTCGGCCTCGGCCAGCGTGGCCGCATCGTCCTCGACCTCGGCGAGTTCGAGCAGAGTGAGGCCGTCATCGAGGTCGCGCTCGAGCTGGCGATAGCCAGCCATCGCGCGCTCGAGCTGCTGGCGCTGGCGCATGACTTTCTGCGCCCGCTGGGGATTGCTCCACAGGGTCGGGTCTTCGCTCTGGTTGTTCAGGTCGGCGAGGCGGCCTTCGGCAGTATCCCAGTCAAAGAGACCTCCGCAGGAGGGCCAGCGACTGCCTGATTTCGCCGACGAGCTTTTCGTGCTCGGTATTCATGGGTCGTCTCCGCGCCGCTGGGGCAAATCGAATGGGGTGCAGCGCATATACGGTGCGTCCCGCCGTTAGGCAACCAGGACGCCATCGACGTCGGCTCCGGCACCTCACCGTTTGGGCTACTACGCCTATCAGTTCCTCGGTTTTGCGGCGGTGATCAGGGTATACATGTCGGGCGATCTCCCCCTGCACCCGGTCGAACCGAGGGTTGTCGTCGGGGAAACACAAGGAGTTGTCATGTCGACGCACACCCCTGGCGCCGGACATCACGTCGACCACGGCCCTTCCGTCGTCGATACGGCCCTCGACCCCGTGTGCGGCATGACCGTCGATATGCACACCGCCAAACACCGGCACACGCACGGCGGCCACCCCTATTATTTCTGCAGCGCGCGCTGCCGCGAGCGGTTCATCGCGGACCCTGAAAAGTATCTCTCTCCCGAGACGCGCACCGCCGAGTCGGTGCCGGAAGGCGCGATCTATACATGCCCGATGCACCCCGAAATCCGGCAGGAAGGACCGGGCTCATGCCCGATTTGCGGGATGGCGCTCGAGCCTGAAGTCGTCACGGCCGACACCGCGCCCAATCCCGAACTCGCCGACATGACACGCCGGTTCTGGATCGGGTTGGCGCTGGCGCTCCCGGTCTTTCTGCTCGAGATGGGCGGGCATCTCACGGGCTTGCATCAATGGATCGGCCAGAAGGCGTCGAATTGGGTCCAGTTGTTTCTGGCGACCCCTGTCGTGCTGTGGGCGGGCTGGCCCTTCTTCGAGCGCGGCTGGGCGTCGCTGAAAACGCGCAACCTCAATATGTTCACGCTGATTGCCATGGGGACGGGTGTCGCGTGGATCTACAGCATCATCGGCACCGTGCTACCGGGAAGCTTCCCGCTGTCGATGCGCAGCCACGATGGTTCCGTGGCGGTTTATTTCGAGGCCGCCGCCGTCATCACCGTGCTGGTGCTGCTGGGCCAGGTTCTCGAACTGCGGGCGCGCGAGAAAACCAGTGGCGCTATTCGCGCGCTGCTGGATTTGTCACCCAAGATGGCGCGGCGCGTCCGGCCCGATGGTGCGGACGAGGACGTTGGCCTCGATCGTGTGGTGGTTGGTGACCGGCTGCGCGTGCGCCCCGGCGAGCGGGTGCCTGTCGACGGCG
>JANOHP010000256.1:0-13177 GCA_031406575.1 Hyphomicrobiales bacterium | reverse complement strand
CTTCAAATAGTCGTCCACGTCAAACATCCCCCGCCCTCGGCCGAACGCGGCACAGGGCTACCAGTTGACGGAGTTTTACTCCGGCGCAACCGACCGACTCGGCTGCCTCACTGAGGGATTATTGCTCCGGCGCTTACACCGGTCAGTTCGGGGTAGCGAATTCGCGTTGCGTGGCCATCATTTTGGCGCCGTCGGGCGCACATTTCGGCGGCTTTGAGACCGGGGGGGTCGTTATCGGCAAAGATGGTCAGTTCGACATCGGGCAGGATTGGAAAGCGCGCCACGGCCCCCGACGAACCCACAGCAAATGTCGGAATGTCAAAAATCAGCCATGCGCTGAGGGCCGTTTCGATGCCCTCGGCGATTCCGAGTTGGCCGCCGTGGGCACGCAACTGAATTGCTGCCCCCGTCGCACGACCCAACATTCGTTTCGGATTGGAGCCATCGGGCAGAATTCTCTTCCCGCTCCCATCGTCGCGCAATGCCGTTAGGTGGACCCCCATCGGCTTGCCCGTGAGCGAGTCGCGAAACAGGGCCACCATTGCTGGAACTTTGAAGAGGCCAAAGGGGCAATTGGGGTGGAAGCGGAGGGAATCGGGGATGGTCGACGGGCGGCAATGGCGCGCCGATAGATAGGTGTCGACCAGCGTTCCGGTGGCAGGCTGCGCCTCAACCCAAAGTGCCAGCGCCCGGTTCGTTCTCTCGTCGGAATTGTCGGGGGGTGGGGGTTCGGGCGGAATTCCCGCAAGAAGCTTTCGAACGTGTTGGCGAGCAAGGTCGGGATCGTCACCGGCCAAACTATGCACTCGGAAGCCATCTGGTTCCTCAGGATCGAACAGCACCCCGAGCGAGCGATCTATGCTGCTATGACAAGGTCCGCGGACGTTGATCCACTTGCCATTCCGCCCTCCATTGTGCTTTAAACGAAATTCTTCCGATGTCATCATCAACTCCTATGCGCTGCATCCGACCACGTCGTCCGCTTCCGATCGACGCTGTGCTCGGTTGTGCAACGCCAAGGCGGTAAGACAAATCGGAACATTCCAAAGTGGTAGCCAGCTGACCCACCTCGATGTGGCGTTGGTAGGGATTGGTAGTGCTCAGGTGGGCTGTTCGAGGATCCAACAGTGGCGCTGCGCGCTGCGGACCAACCTGCATCCAGACCGGCAGCAATGCCTTGCTGCTCTGCCTAAAGAAGCAGATTGTCGAGTCATGCAGGACTGGGAGCAGACCATGGATCACAAAATGCGGACCTATGAGGCCGCCCGCTATGTCGGGCTTTCCGCAGCTACACTGGCTCGAATGCGCGTGAGGGGCGATGGGCCCACCTATGCGAAAGCCGGTCCCCGCATCGTCGTGTACGCAAAAGGCGACCTTGACGCTTGGCTGGGTGCAAGAACTTGCCAGTCGACAACCGAGTGGACCGCGAGCTGCCAAATTAGCGACGCAGCAGTTGTTGTGAGCCCTAAACAAGTCTGATGAGTGACATGCAGAGGTGCCTATGCCTTGTGGGGAGCCGGGGGACCTTCTCGGAAGACACCATGAAGGGTGGTTCGCTGCCCAGGTCCGGTTCATACCAGGGACGAGCACCAAGTCCTGCTGTAGCGGGCTGGGACGGGCCCGGAGTTGACGGCAAGAGGGGGTAGAGACCTGTTGCAGTTAATTGCACTGACACTCACCAAGGTGTCGGCAGGGAGGTGGGGCTCTCTTTGGACCCATCCGGTGGCGACCCAAGGGCAGCCATGATCTCAAGCCTCAGTGACGCAATCATGATTTGATATACAGGTGGGAGAGGTCGAGCCCTGGGTGGGTGATCTTATCCATCGCTCTGGCCAACGTGCTGGCCCGGTACCCACTGCCATATTCGTCTTCCATCCCGCCTGAGCCTTGCCAGCCGAAGATTGCGCGGATGATCCCCGCCGGCACGTGGGCCTCCTTCATCTCGTCATCGAGGGTGTGCCGGAAGCTGTGAAAAGACGTTTTTGTGCGCGCGGCACCGACGCTCCTCAGGAACCGGCCGAACCACTTTTGAAAAGGGTCGCTATAGTACCCATTGGCCCCCATCGGTAGGTCGGGAAACAGCCGCTGCTCACCCGCCATGCGCATCTTCGCGATGTGCTCCATGAACCCAATGCGATGCAGTACTGGGTGGAGCGGCACGAACCGCTCGCCAGCCTTCGTCTTGACCCTTTTCTTACCGTCCTCACTCGAGCGCACGAGTATTCCGTCGACGCCATCGCGCTTTACAATATCGTCGACCGTGAGCTGGCAGCACTCATTGAGGCGCATGCCTGTCCACAGAGAAAGCAACGGCACCCAGAACCGACCTCGTCGGGGGCGTAACTCGCCGGGGGTGGCGTAGCCCGCGTGGTCATCCTGGCACCCCGTGTAGAGCGGCGCGTGGAAGATCGCGTTCAGTTGCTCACAACTGAACGGATACCGGCCCTTCTCCTTGAGCCTCGGGTCGGTGACCTGCAACCCTTCGATGGGGTTGCGACCGATGAACTCCTCCCTCACGGCCCATTTGAGCATCGCAGAGATGTGGTTCAGATGGCTGTTGACAGTCTTCGGGTGAAGCGGTGGCAACCCCTTTTCAGCGGCCATGGCCGCAGCTGCCCCCAACGTCAAGCCCGGAAACCGCTTCGTGGCGTTCGGAGGCAGCGTCATGAGGATGTCGCGGACACGTCGACAGTCCTCGCGCGTGATCTCATTCACCGGCCTGTCGGAGCCAAGAAGCTGCTGAAAGACGTTGAGGACTAGGCCATAGCTTTCTCGCGTCCGCGACAGGATGTGTGCCCGCGAAGGGTCGTTGTGATATCGCTCGATGAGCTGGGCGAGAGTGAGGCGCATCGGGTCGTGTGCCTTGGCCTCGGGCGCGACCCGTCTGGTGGTGGCTTCACGAAAAATCTGGTCGTGGCACTGTTCATCTAATCGCCCTTCGTACCTGTCACGGGAGCGACGGATTTTCTCCAACAGCCCTCGTTGGACGAAACGTACGACGAGCCAGAATTGGTGAGCGTTGAGCTGGTCCTGGGCGATGCCGTTCTTGGCGAGCAGCGCCTTTGCGACCACCTGGGCACCGCTCATGTGATCGAACTTGGCCTGCTCGGTCAGGGCCGCCTCATCGTCCATAAGTGTGGCAAGCACGTTGGCGAGGTCGAACTCGTCGGCTGAAGGAGTGTCGAAGTCCTCAAGGGCCTTGCGCTGCTGATCATCGAACCAACCGAGCACGAGCTGATGCAGCTCGGAGTCGGTCAGGGAACGGGCGCCGGGCTGAGGTCCGGCGAGTTGCCGCCGCGCGATGGCAAACTCGGCATCGACCTCGACCGAGGCAACACGCACCCGCTGGAGGGCGACCTTGGAATCGGCGGTCTGCAGTGAGCGCCAGACCTCGCCTTTGCCAAGGATCGGCCTGAGTTCATCTGGCACTTTGGCCCGCAGGCTATAGCGCCCGCCGCGTCGCACCAACCGGGGATGTCGCGCCATTGATTCCATGCTCCAGTGTAGCAATTTTGTGGAGCATTGAGAAGCGAAACCCCTTGAATCACTGTTGATTTCAGCAAACTCAGTAGGTTGGGGAGTGGATGGCGGAGGAGGCAGGAGTCGAACCCACCGAGAGACGTCTTGCGGCCCTCCCCGGATTTGAAGTCCGGACGCCCCACCGGGGACGATTCTCCTCCGTGTTCGATGGCGTGTGTGATCGCAGCCTCGAACGGGGCCAGCATAACGGGTCGCGGTGGAAGCCGAAAGAGCGCGTTGGGTAGGGCGCGTTGTGGAGGTGGTCGGTGTCGACGTGGAGGAGCCGAACCTTCGTCGTGTGGGTGTGTGCGAGGGTCGGCGTGGGCGGGTGCGGGAGCGACAATCAGGCGGGGTCGCTCAAAAGTTCGGCGAGTTTGGCGCGCACCTCTGGCTCGGCTGGGAAATCGGTTTCGATCCACCAGTCATTCACGCGCGTGAGGAGGTCGCCGACACGCGGTCCTGGAGAGACGCCTGCTGCCAAGATGTCGGCACCTCGCAGGGGGAACGTCGGCACCTGCCAGTGGGTCGGCAGATCGAGGTGAGACGTTGCGGCGGCGCGGTCAGCAGGTGTCGTTGCCATTGCCGACAGCGCCAAACACGACTGTCGCCAGCGGGCGGGTCCCAGCCGATAGAGCAGACGTCGGGCGGACGGCGGGTCGAGGTCGTTGAAGGCCGCCGCAAGCCGAGCGTCGATGACGATCAGTGCGTCGCGCTCAGCGCGCGATAGCCGCCAGCGGTGGGCGATGCGCTCGGCGTCCTCCTCGACGGCGATGGCGAGTGCGGACAGGCGCAGCATTGGATCGGGCGGGCGCCCGGAGTTTCCTTCTGCGCGGACGATGGCCGCGAAGAGGTTGAGGCGTGGGGCGGTGCCGAGCACGTTCGGAAGAAGCCCGCAATCGGCCATGGCGCCGATCGCATCGACGGCGCGGTCGGCGACCAGGAGGCGCATCATCTCGGCGCGCACGCGCTCGGCGGAGAGGTGCGCGAGACCATCGCGTCCGCGACTGCAGGCGACGAGTGCCGCGGGATCGGCATCGCCGAGGCCCAATTCGGCGTGGAAGCGAAAGAAACGCAGAATCCGCAGATAGTCCTCTGCAAGGCGCGCATCTGCGTCCCCGATGAAGCGTATGCGGCGTGCCAGGAGGTCGGGATATCCGCCGAGCGGATCGTAAAGTGTGCCGTCCTCATCGCAGTAGAGCGCGTTCATGGTGAAGTCTCGGCGCTGCGCGTCGAGCATCCAGTCGTCTGTGAAGGCGACCGTGGCGCGGCGGCCGTCGGTGGAGACGTCGCGGCGCAAGGTCGTCACCTCGTAAGTGTCGCTGCCGGAGAGAACGGTGACGGTGCCGTGGTCGATGCCGGTGGCAACGCACGATAGGCCGTTCGCGGTGCAGGCTGTGATCACATCGTGGGGGGAGGCGGGCGTGGCGATATCGACATCGGCAACGGGGCGGCCGAGTAGCGTGTTGCGCACGGCGCCGCCGACGGCGCGGGCCGGCCATCCCGCGTGCGAGAGGGCGTGGAAGACGCCAACCGCGGAGGGCCGCGCGAGCCACGGAGCGCCGGCCAGAGACGGGAGGGGAAGCGGCCGAGCATCGGGAGAGCTCATGACAGGCGGGCCTTCGTGGACGTGACCGTCGGTGTGGTTGCGCAAAGGTCGTAGTGGCGACGGGTGCGCCGTTGCCCTGATGCGGCGTTACTCGAACCGTCCGGGTTGGATCTGTCCGTCTTTGAACGACGGGGGGATATAGGTCTGGCCTGGCTTGCCACCTGTCGTCGATCCGAAACTAACGAGAAAAATGATGACGACGGACGTTCCAGCGACCAGGAGCCAGAGGATGGGCGCAGTGTCCAGCGCGGACTTGCCGGTCGCGCCGCGGGCGAACATGACGTAGGCAATGTAGAGCGCGGCAGGCAGGAAAAACAGAACGACATTCTCGACGACGATGCGGATCATAGCTGCCAGAGCCTCTGATGGAGGTTCTTGATCATGCCCGCAGTTGCCCCCCAGATGTATCGTTCGCCATAGGGCATGGCGTAGTAATGCCGGTCCCGGCCACGCCAGGGTCGTGCGTGTTTATGATGATTGGCCTCATCCATCAAGAAGCGCAGCGGCACCTCGAAGGCGTCGGCGACTTCGTTGGGATCGAGGGTGAGTTCGAAACCGGGACGGACCAGGGCGACGACGGGGATGACGTTGAACCCTGTGCCGGTGCGGTAGCCGTCGAGGAAGCCCAACGTCTCCACGAAGTCTCGCTCGAGGCCGATCTCTTCGCGCGCCTCGCGCAGGGCAGCGGCTACCGCATCGGTATCGTCGGGCTCGAACTTGCCGCCGGGGAAGGAGATCTGGCCGGCATGACTGCGCATCGTATCGGGACGTTGCGTCAGCAGCACGGTGACTTCGTCGCGCGCGATGATGGGCACCAGAACGGCGGCGGGGCGCGGTGGCAGCATGGCCTCGAAGTCGGCCATCAGCTCCGGGTTGAGGTCCCAATCGCCGCGGCCCCAAGCCTTGCCCGTGCGCGGATCGAACACGGCATCGGAGGGTTCGGTGGCAAGCCCCCGGGCGGCCCGCGCGCGAAAGGCGGCGGCGGAAAAGAGGGAATCAGGGGTGCCGTCAGGTGTCTGCATGCCGCCATCATATGGCGCGCCACCGCGCGCTTGGCAATCGATGCGCTGCGCAGCAGGCCGAGGGGTTGGCACATCGCCCCCTTTTGGAGCTAAGCTCATGATCAGTCGGGCGCAAGCGGGAGACCAGCGGACATGAGCAACAAGGGTGCGACAAGCAAGACCGCGAAAAGCGCCAGCGGCGCGCCGGCCGACCCCCTGGAGCGGGCGCGCGGCGTCATCGAGGTCCTGCGGGCGGCCGCACCACGCATCGAGGCTGCGCGGTCGATTCCGCCCGATGTTCTCGAGCGACTGCACGACGCGCGGATGTTTCGCCTGTTGCTGCCGCGCACGCTGGGCGGGGACGAGCTGCCACTCAAGCAGCACGCACAAGTCATGGAGACGATCGCCAGCGCCGATGCCAGTGTCGCTTGGTGCATGGGGCAGGGGTCGGGTTGCGCCATGTCGTCGGCGTTCTTGCGCGAGGATGTGGCCAAGCGCCTGTTTGGACCGCGCGATGCGGTGCTGGCCTGGGGCGCCGGTATTCAGGGGAAGGCGGTTGCCGTGGACGGGGGCTATCGCGTCACCGGCAAGTGGACATTTGCGAGCGGTTGCGCCAATGCAACTCTGCTCGGCGCGCACTCCTATGTCTTCGAGAAGGACGGCACCACGCAGCGCCGCCGCCCCGACGGCCGGCCGGTCGACCGCACGCCGCTGTTCGCCAAGTCGAAGGCGACGATCCACGACATGTGGCACACGCTCGGCCTGCGCGGCACCGCGAGTTACACCTACGAGGTGGCCGATCTGTTCGTGCCGGAGGAAGAGACGATCGACCGGGAGAACTTTTCCGAGTTGGTGGAGACGGGTACGCTGTTCCACTTCCCCACGACCCAGGCCTATGCGGCGGGTTTCAGCGCGCTGATGCTGGGGATCGCCCAGGGCATGGTATCGGATCTGGCGAAGCTGGCGTTGACGAAGTCGCCGCGCGGCGCCGCGTCATCGCTGCTGGACAGCCCCGTTTTTCATTCGGAACTCGCCGTGCTCGAGGCGCGGCTGCGCGCGTGCCGTGCGTATCTGCATTCGACGCTCGATGAGATTTGGCACGAGGTCGACCGCACGCGCGAGATGACTCTGAAGCAGCGGGCCGACTTGAAGCTCGCGACGACATGGGTGATCAACCAGGGCGTCGATATCGCGACGCAGGCCTATCGAGCAGCCGGCCAGACGGCGATATTCCCGACGAACCCCTTCGAGCACCGCCTGCGTGATGCTTATTGTGCGTCCCAGCAGACGCAGGGGCGGCCGTCCAACTTCATCACCATCGGCCGCGTGCTGATGGGGCTCGAGCCCGACACGGCGATGTTTTTGTGACGGCTCAGTGCCAGGCAATTCAAGTCGTTGTGTTATCCCGACCCAGGAGCGGCGCAAGCCGGGCGCTTTCGTTGCCCACTTCGCAACGGTGCGCCGCGACGAGCGCCGACCACCCAGTGTAAAATGTGTCCGAAGGACCCGATATCGGGTGCTGCGCACGCATCTTACGCTGGTTCCCCCATAACGCTCGGCCGGTGGCCGCACGTTTGCGGGATGACGGAAGGAACGGCTCAGTGCCAGGGATGGCTCGACGCGATCTTGGCCTCATAGGTCGAGATCGACGCCTCTTTCTGCAGGGTCAGGCCGATATCGTCGAGGCCGTTGACGAGGCAGTTCTTGCGGAACGGGTCGATCTCGAAGGTGTCGATCTGGCCGTCCGGACCGCGCACGGTTTGGGTTGGCAGATCGACGGTGATTTCGGCGCCCGGCAATTCGAGAAGGAAGCGCAGCAGTTGATTGACGCGCGCCTCGGGCAGGCGCACGGGAAGGATGCCGTTCTTGAAGGTGTTGTTGAAAAAAATGTCGGCGAATGACGGGGCGATCACGCAGCTGATGCCGAAGTCGAGGAGCGCCCAGGGTGCATGCTCTCGGCTCGAGCCGCAGCCGAAATTTTGGCCGGCCACCAGGATCTTGGCATTGCGGTAGGGTGCCTTGTTGAGCACGAAGTCGGGCTTCTCGCGGGCCTGCTCGTCATAGCGCATCTCCGCAAACAAGAATTGACCCAGCCCCGTGCGCTTGATCGTTTTGAGATAATTCTTCGGAATGATCATGTCCGTATCGACATTGATCATGTTGATGGGGGCGGCCACGCCCGTCAGCGTCGTGAACTTGTCCATAGTCTGTGTCTCCCATCCCAGCCACCGCCTGCAATCGATCGCCTGTTTAAGGCCACTGGGCAGGCGGACGTCAAGTGTGGACGGTCGGGTGCGATTCTGGTCTATGGGTCCACACGCTGACAGTATGCTCGCAAACTGCGAGGAATGTGCTTGGAATGTTCACTCCGTTGCGAACCGATCGTACCAGGGCCGGGCTAGCGTCATCCCGAGGAGCGAACAAGCCTTTATCAGCCATCCGCATTAAATGCGTATTGCTGATGCGACGCGCGTAGCGGTATTCCGCATAGCTATCGCTCACTATGAACGGATGCGCGCCCGCCGGAATGACACAAGCTCGATCGTAATAACCTCCCCGGATGGTAGAGATACCGGCGATCAGTTGATCCCCATCCGGGCAGACATCCGTCACCGCAATGAAAAGGTGAAGGCGACCGGGGTCATTCGGCGGTCCACTTGGGATTAGAAGCGTGCTGCCTCGTCGAAAAATGTACGGCATGAACACTCACGCGAAGTGCGAAGCAATATGCCTTTCGGATTGCACACGCTCTTCGAGTTCGGCGCTGTTTTCTTTGCCGAGAAACTTGAAGACCTGAGCGTAGCGAATAGGAGTGCTGGATCCATGAGGATCTTCCCACTCTGGACAGTGCCGATGCGTGTAATCGCGAATTGCGTACTGGGTCAGGTGACCGAATTGGCACCAAGTATGTGCTAATACCTCTAAATCGGCGTCGCTGAGTTCATCGAACGATTGTTCGTTTACGCTCGGGTCGGAAAGCCCAACCATATGGCCCGCCCTGTCGGTCAAAAGCCTGTCCCAGTCGGCGCTTTCTGCGGTGCCATTGATGTAATTCAGCGTGAGTGAATTTACGGGACCATGATCCATTGAAACCAATCGATCGCCCAAAATCGGTGCGTCGAAAACTTCCATACTGCGGCGGTCGGACAGGTAGATCAGCTTGACAAGCTTGAGCACGTTGATCTGCCCACCTTGCCGCAAAGCGAAGTAAGCCGCCAACTGAGCTGCCTTTTTGACGTTGAACCAAGGCGTCATTTGCGCCTCCACCATTTAGCGACAGCAGAACACCGAAGCATCGTTCGTGCCGACGAATCGTTGCGCATCAACGCACGAAGAGCAGCTAACCAGCCGCTGGCACGCATTAGCGCTCAATACGTTCTCGTTTCGTTTTTGTCAAGATTGATTCAGCCCAGCGATGGGGGGGGGCACATTCCACATAGGACCAGACGTTCGTCAAACTCCGAGGTAATGTGGCGGCTCGATCGTCGACACGGGTTCCGACGGATCGGGGTTCGAAGCTCGGCCGGTCGATGGGGATCGATCGGCGCGAACTTGGGTTTTTGGCGCCCCCTCCATCAGGCTGATCCATGTCGCAGACGGCGCCGATCGAAAAACCAGCCGGGTGGCATATCTGGGCGGCGGTGCGGTGGATGATGGTGGGACTGGTGGCGTTCACCTCCATTGCCATTGCGGGGCGCTATGCGGCGCAAACGTTGGCCACCAATGAAATCGTCTTCTATCGATGCTGGTTCAGTCTGGTGGTCCTGCTGGCGATCATCATCGTGTCGGGGCGTGGCTTCGCTCAGTTTCGCACGACACAGTTTCGGCTGCATGTGGCGCGCAGCACGGTGCATCTGGGAGCTACGTACTCTTGGCTCTATGCTCTGCCGCTGATTTCTCTGGCCGAGCTCATTTCGATCGAGTTTACGGCGCCGCTGTGGACGGGCCTGCTGGCGGTACTGTTGTTGGGCGAGCGGCTGACGGCAACTCGCGTCATGGCCGCGACCCTGGGGTTCATCGGCGTGCTCGTCGTGGTGCGACCTGCGGGTCTCGCGATCGGCGCGGGGACGATGTCAGCGTTCATTGCCGCGCTCTGCTTTGGTTGCCACTATGCGATGACCAAGAAGCTGACCCGGCTCGATACGCCGCTGACGCTGCTGTTTCATACCACGCTCATCCAAGCGGTGCTGGCGTCGGCGTTCGCCTTGGGAGGCCTCTCGATGCCGAGCCTCGAGGCGGCGGGCTGGGTGCTGCTCATGACGGTATTCGGGCTCGCCGCCCATTTCTCCCTGTCGCGTGCCTTCTCACTTGCCGACGCCATCGTCGTGGCGCCGATGGATTTTCTGCGCCTACCGCTGAGCGCTCTGGTTGGCGTCGTCCTCTACGCCGAGACGCTCGAGCCGCTGGTGCTCGTGGGAGCCGGGCTGGTCGTTCTGGCCAACGGGCTCAACATCTGGGGCGAGCGGCGGGCGAGCCTGACAGTCCACGCGAAACGGGACATATCGCGATAGGCCATCGCGCCGAATGGGTTGGGACCCGCAGCGGCATCGCCAACGCGCGCCGGCAGACACATCTTGACGGCAGGCCTGCATCAGCTATGCGCACATGATCCGTTCGTATTCGGCGGTATTGTGATCCTCCGTTGCTATGCGAAGGTTCGGCCGATGCTTCTTGCACAGATCTCGGACACGCACCTCGTTGCCGCCGGCCCCCGCCGGGCGGCCCGCCTTGCCGCGCTCGAGATGGCCCTGGATTATATCAAACGCCTGTCGCCAAAACCTCAAGCCATTGTTCATACGGGAGATTTGACGAACAACGCGAAATTGGAGCAGTACGAGCTGGCGCGGTCTGTGTTGCTGGGTCTCGACCTTCCGCTCGTGGCGGTGCCTGGAAATCGCGATGCCCGCCAAATGTTTCTGGAATCGGTGCCTTTGCCCGTCGCCCGCGATCCTGGCAATGCGTTCGTGCAGTATGCACTCGACTTGGGGGATGTGCGCCTTCTGGCGCTCGATACGCTGGAGGAAGGCCGGGGCCTGGGCGGGTTCTGCGAGGCGCGATTTGCCCATTTGTCGCGGATGCTGGCCGAAGGTGACGGCAAGCCAACTGTCGTCGCCATGCACCACCCCTCCTTACCAATCCCCTCCGTTCCCGGCGGCGTGCAGTTCAAAAGCGCCGAAATCGCTCATCGTTTGACGGTACAACTGGCGCGCGACCCCAGCGTCGTGGCGGTTTTGGCAGGCCATGTTCATCGGCGGGCGACGGCACACATCGGACGCGCCTCCCTGGAAACCATGCCGAGCTTGGCCATCGACCTGCGGAAAGGAATTTACGCCCGGGGCCATGACGACCGGCCCATCGTTCTCCTCCATGAGATCACCGGGTCGCGCGTAACCACCCGATCGGTGGCGCTCGAGCGTATCCGCGACGGGAGTTGACTTGAAAAAGTTCGGGGACAGCAAAAAAGCTACCTCGGCCTGTCAATGCAAACGGTTATAAAACCTTTCTGATCCAGACGTGCGGGCGGGGACTCCGTTCGCGAATTCCCCGCATTTTCGGCTGTCGCGACCCAGAGGGCAGGGGGCGGAGAACTTCAGCGCCTCGCTTGCTCGTAGGGTGCAATTCTGCGATAGTTGGAACCAAATCGGAACAGTGCGGCGGCGCACGAAGAAAGATGCGAGGCAAGGATGGGTAGCTTGAGCGTATGGCACTGGTTGATCTTCCTGGCCATCGTGCTGCTCTTCTTCGGGGGAAGTGGCAAGATTTCCGGAATAATGGGAGATTTCGCCAAGGGAATCAAAAGCTTCAAAAAGGGCATGGCCGAAGACGAGGAGGTCGCTGCTAAGCCCGATCCGGCGGCTGTGCAACCTCCGAAGTCATTGGAGCAGCAGCCTGCGGCCAAGCCGGGTGAGGTGCCCAAATCACCCCAACCCATGCCTGGGACGCAGAGCACGAAAGTCGGCTGATCCATAGGTCGTGGTCGCCGTGCAGTAACACTGACCCGGCTGTCCCACGGCGGACGGCGGGTCGCCGTGCTCGTCGCGATCGGCGCAGACGAACGGCATAGGGGCCTCACAGCTCCAGGGACCGGGACGATTTCGAACGATGTTCGACATCAGCTATTCGAAAATTTTGATCTTGGCGGCCATCGCGCTGATTGTGGTCGGTCCAAAGGACTTACCCAGGCTGCTGCGTACGGTCGGCAAGTACCTGGGTATGATCAAGCGGCAGGCGGCCGAGTTTCGCTCGCAATTCGACGAGGCGATGCGCGACAGTGAACTGGCCGACTTGAAAAAAGAAATCGAAACACTCGGACAGGAAGCCCACGCCACGCTGACGGATGCGGAGCGCTCCGTGCACGACGAGGTGCGTGGCATCGAGAGCGAGTTCGACAAGGCCGTGAGCGAGATCGATCGGCCGGCCGGCGAGAGTTCTGCGCCGTTGCTCACGTCCGATACCGACGCCGCGATCGCCTTGTCGCCCGCCGAGGCGGAAGCGGTGTCTCTCAACGGGGTTGCGAGCGATCACCACGACGGTGGCCCGAGGCCTCCAGAAATTGCCTATGCGCCGGCGCCCAAACCCGCGGAACCCGCGCTCGAAACGGTTGGCAGCGAAACCGCACCCCGGACGGGAGCCTGATCCGCATGGCGGACGTGACCACGAACAACCGTGCGGGCCAGGACGACATCGACGCCTCCAAAGCGCCGTTGATGGACCACCTCATCGAGCTGCGGCAGCGGTTGATCTACGCGATCATCAGCGTGTTCGCGGGCTTCGTTCTGTGCTTCTACTTCGCCAATAATCTCTACACGATCCTGGTGCAGCCGTACATGTGGGCGACCCATTGGGTCGATCCGAATGCCGACGTGAAGATGATCTACACTCACCCGGCCGAGTTCTTCTTCACGCAGTTGAAATTGGCCCTGTTCGGCGCCACGTGCCTCGCCTTCCCCAACCTCGCCGCGCAGATTTGGAAGTTCGTGGCGCCGGGTCTGTACAAGGACGAGAGGCAGGCGTTCTTCCCCTATCTCATCGCCACGCCTTTGCTGTTCAT
>JANOHP010000200.1:0-13457 GCA_031406575.1 Hyphomicrobiales bacterium | reverse complement strand
CGACGGTGGATGGCGAACACGGCTTGGCACAACTCGACGCCCACTTCGAACCCGCCAAACAGATCGCCATAGCCGACCGCATCATCATTACAAAGACCGATCGTGCAGATCCTGCCATCGTCACGCGGTTGGAAACACGCGCACGAGCCCTCAATCCGGCAGCAAAACTCGCACACGCGATCAAAGGCGACATCTCTGCCGCCGAGTTGATTGGCTTGGGCGCCCACGAGCCAGCCATAACCGGGGCCGACCCGGGGAGTTGGCTCTCTGCCGACCGGTACGGAAAGGCCGCAGCAGCATCAAACCCCGTTGGCCACAATCACGAGCCCGAATGCGGTTCCGATTGCCACGACCATCCCCCTCACGCTCATGACCACGGTCACGCGCACGATTGCGCTGATCCGGCGTGCGCGCATCCCGAGCACATCGGCCATCTGCATGGCATCACATCGTTTTGCCTGACGTTCGCCGAACCGTTGGACGGAAGCGAAGTCTCGAATGCGCTCCAGTTGCTGGCCCAGTTGTATGGTGAAAAATTGCTGCGCTTGAAGGGTATTCTCGACATCGAAGGTCAGCCCAAGCCGTTCGTCGTGCATGGCGTCCAGCACATCTTCTATCCCCCCGATACCCTGGCCGACTGGGCGGGGCCGGATCGCCGCTCCAAGATTGTTTTCATCACGAAAGATTTGCCCGAAGCCCTGGTGCGTCGCCATTTCAAACCCTTCGTCGGCGCCGCCCTCGAAGCCTGAGGCCAATGGCGCGTTCCCGAGTGGCAATTGTCCTCGGAAATGATGCCGCACCCCGTGCAACGAGCCACGGGATTGCCGTAATCGGAGCCTTAGTCCGCGTAGACACGGTGACATGGAGGCCATGGTTGGCGCCTGTGTGCATTCAACTGTGCGGCTGAGACGTGCAGTGGCATGATTTCGCCGTCTTCAATTCGAATATGCCGAGGGGTAGGCGGGGCGCCATTCCAGCTTCGTCGAGGAAAGGGCAGGGGACCAATGAACGCAGCAGTTTCACTCCGCAGATCGCTGACGGACCTGACTTTGAGTATGCTGGGCGGACTATCGCTCGCGTTGGTGATCGACGGCAGTGCAGGTACGGCCCTTGCTCAAGCCAAAAAAGACGCGAAGTCGGCACCTGCCACCGCAGCTCCGGCTGCCCAGCCACAAGCTCAGGGCGAGCAGGTGATGTGGGTCAAACTGTGCGAAAAAGCGCCGGTTCTGACCAAAGGGAATGACGGCAAGGACGTGAAGGGTGAAAAAGGCATCTGCCTTACCCATCATGAGCGCCTCGACGGTAACACCGGTATGGTGCTCGTCTCAGCCGCAATTCGTCAGGTCGAAGGCCTCGACAAACAACACCTGATGGTCATGGTGCCACTGGGTATGGCAATCCAGCCTGGTCTGCGCGCCAGTATCTATCCCAAGGACTTGTGGGAAAAAGTGCAGAAGAACGAAAAGGTCGATGATGCCAAGCTGTCGCCGGTGCAGCTCAAGTTCTCGCTCTGCCATCCCGCTGGATGCACCGCCGAACTCGAGCTCGACAAGGACCTTCTCGAGAAACTGAGGACCAACGCTGGGCTGGTCATTTATGCCATCAACGCCAATGGCCAAGTCATTGCGCTGCCGGTGCCGCTCGCGGGCTTCAATTCGGCATTCGACGGCAAGGCCGTCGACAACGCGGCCTACACCAAAGAGCGTCAGCGACTGATGGGCGAGATCCAGCAGCGCCAAGAAGCCAACTTCGCAGAATATAAGAAAAAAGAGCTGGAAGCCGCTGCTGCCGCCCAAAAGCAAGCCGAACAACAGCCCGCCGTTGCCGCCGGACAACCGCCAGCTGCCAAGAAAAAATAAAGTGGTTGTCGCCGCCACGGCGGCAGTCGCACGCAGACCTGGAGATCAGAAAGGCCGTCCAAGATATTGGGCGGCCTTTTCTATTGCGTTTCAATAGCGTTCGATATCGACGTCAGTCACGCACCGAGGTTTCGACCCTCAATGCTCGCGCAAAAACGTTGCGCGATAGAGACCATTTTCTTCGGTAAAGAGCTCCGAGACTTGCGGGTGGCGCAAGGGCAGGCCCGTCTCATCGGGCAGCAGATTCTGCTCCGAGACGTACGCGATATATTCGGTTTGATCATTTTCTGCGAGCAGGTGATAGAATGGCTGATCCTTTCGTGGACGCCGCCCTTCCGGAATGGACGCCCACCATTCCTCGGTCGAATTGAACACGGGATCCACGTCGAAGATGATGCCCCGAAACGGGTGATGGCGGTGGCGCACCACTTCACCCAGCCGAAACTTGGCCTGCCGCATCTTGCGCGACTTGGGCTTTGCGCGCGTGGGGCGCTTCTTTTCCTGTGTCATGGCGTGACCGAACCGCGTGACGGCCTCAGCCGTTGGTGATGACAATCAGACGGTCGAGAGCCGTCCTGGCTGCCCCAGTGTCGATAGCGTGTGAAGCCAAACGAACCCCTTCAATCAGGTTCGAAGCCTTCGCGCCGACGACCAGTGCAGCCGCTGCATTCAGCAGAACTATATCACGGAATGGGCCCGGCCGGCCTGACAATACGTCGCGAATTGCGGTGGCATTCGCTGCCGCATCGCCACCCTTCAGGTCCGACAGTTTGGCGGGTGGCAAACCAGCGTCGGCTGGTGTCACTGCGAAAAGAGTAACCTTGCCGTCTTTCAGCTCGGCGACATCGGTGGCACCCGTCGTCGTCAGCTCGTCCAAGCCGTCTCGCCCGTGCACGACCCAGACATGCTCGGATCCCAGGCTGGCCAGTACATGGGCAATCGGCCCGACCCACTCTTTTGCGAAGACGCCGACGATCTGCCGCTTGACGCCGGCCGGGTTGCAGATGGGCCCCAAGAGGTTGAACAAGGTGCGAATACCGAGTTCGGCTCGAACCGGCGCCCAGTGCTTCATCGCCGGATGGTGCATCGGCGCCCACATGAAGCCGACGCCCGCCGCTTGAATGGACAGCGTGACTGTGGCTGGAGAGACGTCGAGTTTGACACCCAAAGCAGCCAGCACGTCGGAAGCACCCGAGATCGAGGAAACGGACCGGTTGCCATGTTTGGCCACAGCGAGACCGGCACCCGCCGCGACGAGTGAGGCGCATGTGGACACGTTGTAGGTGCCGTGCGAGTCGCCGCCCGTACCGACGATATCGACCGCACCGACCGGCGCCTCGACGCGATGCATGCGCGCGCGCATCATCTGCGCGGCGCCGGCAATCTCCTCGACGGTTTCGCCCCGGACACGCAGCGCCATGAGGAACGCGCCCATTTGCGCTTGCGTCGAGTGCCCGTCCGTCATGATTTCAAGCGCGAAACGAGACTCCGCTGCCGTCAGGCTGGCACCCGTCGAGACTTTCTGGATCAGCGCACGAAGAGTATGGGCGGACATGGACGGCTCATGAAGCAAGGATAATTGGAAAACCTCACGCAGCAACACGTGGCGCAGACACGTTGCGACGTCGGGGCGTCATGCCTGCGATCGCAAGGAAGTTTGCCAAGAGGTCGTGGCCGTGTTCCGACGCGATGCTCTCGGGGTGGAACTGCAATCCATAGACGGGATACACCTTGTGTTGCAGACCCATGATGATGCCGTCGTCCGTTTCAGCCGTGATCTCGAGGTCGGGAGGTAGACTGGATCGCTCGACAATCAGCGAATGATAGCGCGTCACTTCGAACCGAGACGGCAGACCAGAAAATAACCCGCGCGCGCTCGTGCCCTCGCCTCTCGCCTCGATGGTCGACAGCTTGCCGTGCATGAGCTTGGGCGCGCGCACGACCTGTCCGCCAAACGCTTGACCGATGGCCTGATGGCCCAGGCAGACGCCGAGCAATGGAATTGTCGGCCCCGCCGCTGCAATCAGATCGAGACAAATACCCGCCTCGTTCGGCGTGCAGGGACCCGGCGAGAGAACGATCGCCCGGGGTTTGAGCGCAAGGGCATCAACGACCGTGATCTTGTCGTTGCGTACCACCTCGACAGCAGCCCCCAGCTCGCCGAGATAATGCACGAGGTTGTAGGTAAAGCTGTCGTAGTTGTCGATCAGGAGGAGCATGGCTTGGACCTGCAAGGCGTTGAGTTTTCACATTGCATAGGACCGTATCCTCGGGCGAGGCTGTTGGCGACTTGGTTTTTGGTTTGGGGCCATTTTGGTCGGGCGTTTCGGCCCTGTCGGCTGACGCTTTGGCGAGCCTTTGCGGCTTGTCCTGCACGCGCTCAGCTATCGACTTGCCACCCGCCTGCGGACGGGGCAGGGTTCGGCTCGAAGAGAAACAGAAAGGCAGACGATGGCTGGCTATGATCTGATCCTGCGGGGTGGGCGCGTCATCGATCCCGCGCAGTCGATCGATGGGGTCAACGATGTGGCATTCACCGGTGGCAAAGTGGCGGCCGTCGGCCGCGATCTGAAGCCGAGTGCGGGCACCGAGGTGCGCAACGTGACCGGCTATATCGTCACGCCCGGCCTGATCGATCTGCACACGCACGTCTACTGGGGCGGCACGTCTCTCGGCATCGACGCCGATGAGTTCTGCCGGAACTCGGGTGTGACGACATCGATCGACACGGGCAGCGCCGGTCCCGGCAATTTCGCCGGCTTCCGCAAGCATGTCATCGAGCGCTCCGAGGCGCGCATCCTCGCCTATTTGCATGTGTCCTTTGCCGGCATCTACGCGTTCTCGAAAACCATCATGTACGGCGAAAGCCAGAGCATGCACCTGATGGCGCCGCGCGACGCCGTGGCCGTGGTGGAGGCCAACCGCGACGTCATCGTCGGCATCAAGGTGCGGGTCGGCCTGCATGCGTCGGGCGATCAGGGCACCGCGCCGCTGAACGTCGCGCTGCAGGTGGCCGAAGAAGTCGGTATGCCGCTGATGTGCCACATCGACCATCCGCCGCCGTCCTACGAGGCGGTGCTCGACATGCTGCGGCCCGGCGATGTGCTGACGCACGCGTTCCGCCCGTTCCCGAATGCACCGTGCACCGCTCAGGGCACCATCAAGCCCGCCGTGCTCGAAGCGCGCAAACGCGGCGTGCTGTTCGATATCGGCCACGGCGCGGGCTCGTTCTCCTTCAAGACGACCCGCTCCATGCTGGCCAACGGCTTCATGCCCGATACCATTTCGTCCGACATTCATACCCTGTGCATCGATGGGCCGGCGTTCGATCAGGTGACGACGCTGTCGAAGTTCCTGTGCATGGGCGTGCCGCTGCCCGAGGTGATCAAGCAGACGACGGTCAACGCCGCCATGGCGCTGCGCCGGCCCGAACTCGGCAGCCTGAAACCCGGCAGCGTCGGCGATGCTACGATCCTGTCCATCGAAGAAGGTAGCCACGACTACGTCGACGTGATGGGCGAACACATGACCGGCGACAAACGCATCATCGCCGAAGGCACAGTGCTCGGCGGTAAGTTTTTCCACGCCCGCACGCCAGAGCGGTTCGCCCCAAGCAAACCGGGCGCCAGAGCGTAGCGTATTGCGCCGCGACGGCAGACGACCCATCCACCGTCGCGATAGGGCACCCGAATTGGCGCAATACGCCCAAGGGGGCCATTGCGCCCGACCAACCAGCAAAGGACGACGCTCATGACACCCGATGAAACGCTGAAATCCCTGGGCCTTACGCTGCCCAACATCCCGACGCCGATCGCCAATTACGTGCCCTACAAGGTGGACGGGCGCACGATTTACTGCTCGGGCCAGGGGCCGCGCCGTCCCGATGGTTCGGTGTACGTGGGCAAAGTCGGCAAGGACTATACGGTCGCGGAAGCCTACGAGCACGCCAAGCTGATCGGGCTGGGACTGCTGGCCGCCGCCAAGGCTGCGGCGGGTGGTGATCTGTCGAAGGTCGAAGTCGTCAAAGTGCTGGGAATGGTCAACGGCGTGCCGGAATTCGGCGACCAGCCCAAGGTGATCAACGGCTGCTCGGATTTGTTCGTCGCCGTCCTCGGCGATCGCGGCCGCCACGCCCGCTCCGCCGTCGGCATGGGGTCGCTCCCCAACAACATGTCGGTGGAGATCGAAGCGATCATGCGGATCGTGGATTGATGTTGCAAATCAGCCGTAGGGGTAGGCTCGAGGAGTGGCGCGGTGGCGGGATTGGTTGACCACGCTGCGTTTCCACTCCCCGCTCATCGAACCGGACGTGCGGATCTCCCGCGTCCGGCTCTCCGGCTGGCTTCACGTCAAGGCCCACGGCGTTGCCGGACAGTGAGGGATCGTCAGCCCGAGTCTGGTCATCACAGCCTTCGCCCACGACTGAGGGTGACGGCCCCGCTTACGACCAACCGACACTTGTCTCGGTGGAACCTGCCTCCACTGGTGTTCCGCGCCTTCGGGGCGCACCGCAATAGCGAAGCGCATTGCGCCACCGCCATCTCGACAGCGCCGATGGAAATTGTGGCCCGGCGCAACACGCCAAGGGGCACTTGCGCTACGGCGCCGGCCCATCGATCTCGCGCATGGCGGCGGCGTCGCGGGCGGAGAGGTCGGGATAGGCTGGATCGCTGCCGACATCCGTCGTGATGCGCCAGGAGCGCGCGCATTTGGCGCCCTCGGCGCGCCGTGGCTCGACGGCGATGCCCGGCACGTCGGGCAACCGGAAAGCATCCTCTGGGCCCTCGCCGGCAACGAGCGTCACCGCCGACGTGATGCAGATCTCGGCGAAGTCGACGTGGGATGAAACGAAGTCTTGGTAGGCGGCGAGATTGCCGACGTGAATGACAGGGGCCGCTTCCAAGCTCGAACCAATGCGCTTGGCGGCGCGCTCGATTTCCAGCGCGCCCGTCACGACACGCCGCACATTGCGATAAACCTCCCAATTATCCACGAATTCGCCGTCCGCGCGCCAGTCGTCCGGGATGTCCGGGAAGAGTTCGAGGTGGACTGATTTGTCGGGATGATCGCCATAGCGCGCCATCCAACTTTCCTCCGCCGTGAAGGCGAGTATGGGCGCGAGCCACACGGTGGTGCAGCGGAAGATGTGCTCGACGCAGGTCAGCGCGGCGCGACGTTTGGCGCTCGACGGCGGTTCGCAGTAGAGCGCGTCCTTGCGGATGTCGAAGTAGAAGGCCGACAGCTCCGTGTTCATGAATTGCGAGAGCTGGGCGATGACGCGTTTGTAATCGTACTCGGCGTAGGCCTTGCGCACGACCCGATCGAGTTCGGCCAAGCGGTGCAGCATCAAACGCTCGAGTTCGGGCATGTCGCGCACGGCCACCACGTGCGCGGGATCGTAATGCGCCAAAGTGCCGAGCATCCACCGCTGCGTGTTGCGCATCTTGCGATAGGACTCGACGAAAGTTTTCAGGATTTCGGGGCCGATGCGCAGGTCGTCGGCGTAATCGGACGCAGCCACCCACAGGCGCAGGATATCGGCGCCGGAATTCTTGATGATGTCTTGTGGCGCGGTCACGTTGCCGACCGACTTCGACATTTTCTGCCCCTTTTCGTCGAGGCAGAAGCCGTGCGTGAGCACGATGTCGAACGGCGCGCGGCCGCGCGTGCCGGAGCTTTCGATCAACGACGAATGGAACCAGCCGCGATGCTGGTCGGAGCCTTCCAAGTACATGACGCGGTCCTCGCCCCCATCGACGCGGCGCTTCAAGCCGGCCAGTCCGGGGAAGTGCTTGGCGTCGCCGAGCACGTAGCTGTGCGTACTGCCCGAGTCGAACCACACGTCGAGCACGTCGTTGACCTTGTCGTAGGCGGCCGGATCGTAGCCGGTCGGCGCGAGCTTGGTCGGCGCGCGCAGGAAGCGCGCCCCGTCGCGGTCGGCGAACCAGGCGTCGGCGCCTTCGGCATACATGGCGTCGTAGATGCGTTGGTTCACGTCAGGGTCGAGCAGCACGTCGTTGCTGTCCTTGGCGACGAACACCGCGATCAGCACGCCCCAGGCGCGCTGGCGTGAGATCACCCAATCGGGTTTCGCTTCGATCATGCCGCGAATGCGGTTCTCGCCCGAGGCCGGCACCCACTCCGTGTCGCGGATCGATTGCAGGGAGACTTCGCGCAGCGTTCGGAGCGTGTCCCCTCTCCCCGCTCCCTGCACTCGAGCGGGGAAAGGGTTAGGGCGAGGGGCGGCCGCTTGCGCCAGCGCCTGTTGCCGCCCCTCACCCCGACCCTCTCCCCGTAAAGACGGGGAGAGGGGGAGCACTGCCTTGTCCATGTGGATGAACCACTGCGGCGTGTTGCGGAAGATGACGGGTTTCTTCGAGCGCCAGGAATGCGGGTATTGATGTTTGAGTGTGCGCATGCCGGTCAAAAGCATGCCAGCGGTTCTAAGCGCATCGGCCACAGCGCGATTGGCGTCCCCTTTTTCTCCTTTGTCGGTGATAACGCGCTTGCCCTCGAAACCTGGTGCATCCTTAGTAAGCGCACCGTTTTCGTCGACAGTGTACGGTATCTCTGTAGAAACACCGCACTCCCTCAGCCAAGCTGCCTTAGCCATCCAAATATCAAAATCGTCTCGCCCGTGGCCTGGTGCGGTGTGAACGAACCCCGTGCCATCTTCATCTGTCACGTGATCCCCATTCAACATCGGAACCTTAAAAGCGTAGCCCCCTTCTATCGGGCTGGATTTCCTTAAAGGGTGCTCGCAATACAGGTCGTGGAAAATCATCGACGGCAATTCACACTTGTTCTCGTAGGCATCAACTCTGGCGGCCTTCATAACGGGTTCGGCTAACTTTTCGGCAATCACCAGCTTGTCACCAATAGCGGCCAAGTTTCCCACGGGTGCCTTTGTTACTTCGTAAAGACAGTATTTGATCTTTGGGTTGAAGGAGATCGCGCGATTGCCCGGAATTGTCCATGGGGTCGTGGTCCAGATTGCAATAGAAGCGCCCCAGAGTAATTCACGGTACTCACTACGCTCTGGTCCCAACGCAACGAACCAGTTGTCGACCGGAAACTTCACCCAAACCATATCGCTCTGATAATCGTGGTACTCGACTTCGGCCTCCGCCAGCGCAGTCTTTTCAACCACCGACCACATCACCGGCTTCGAGCCGCGATAGAGCTGCTCTGTCTCGGCGAATTTCATCAGTTCGCGCGCGATCTGGGCTTCGGCGGGGAATGTCATCGTCGAATAGGGGTGCGCCCAGTCGCCCTCGACGCCCAGCCGTTTGAACTCCTCGCGCTGCACATTCAGCCAGTGCTCGGCGAAGGCGCGGCACTCCTGGCGGAAGGCCGTCATCGCGACGGGATCGGACATATTGGGCTTGGGCTTGCCCTTGGCGATGTACTCTTCCTCGATCTTCCATTCGATCGGTAGGCCGTGGCAGTCCCAACCCGGCACGTAGTTGGAATCGAAGCCGAGCATCTGCTGTGACCGCGTCACGAGGTCCTTGAGGATCTTGTTCAGCGCATGCCCGATGTGGATGTTGCCGTTGGCGTAGGGCGGGCCATCGTGCAGCGTGAATTTTGCGCGCCCTTTGCCGGCGGCGCGCAGTTTGGAATAGAGGTCCATGCGCTGCCAGCGCTCGAGCAGCTTGGGCTCCATCTGCGGCAGGCCCGCGCGCATGGGAAAATCAGTCTTGGGCAGGTACAGCGTCGCGCCCCAGTCGCGGGAGTCTTTGTTGCCGGCTGGCTGTTCCCCTGCGAGGAGCCGGCCGCCAGCCGGGGGAAAAGGGTTTCCGGCTGGCTGTTCCCCTGCGGGGAGCCGAGCGCCAGCCGGGGAGGGGGGGGTCTTGTCGGTCATGGGATTTCGCTCGGAATGGGTGTGATGGGCCACGCGGGTGGCCGTCGAGGTTATGGCGGCAGGCAAAGCCTCACGCCCCGGCGCCCTCAGGCGACCGGGCCACTAATTCGCGACTGGAATATCGAGCGAACGCCTCGGTGCATGCGCCCGTTCTAGTGGCCGGGTCGCCCGAGATCAACGGGGGAGTTGGCCGTTGGCCCGATCGAGGCCACCGTCCGTGGCCCAACACCGTCATAATCCCCGGGCCGCCGCTCTCCGGTGTAGATGTGCATCTCCCACCCCACCGGTTCCCCGGAATGGGCGATGCGCGAGATGCGCGCGTCGCGCATATCCGGGGTCTTTCCCGGTGCAGGTGGCATTCGACCCGAAACGGCCGGCTTGCGCTCCATCGGCGAAGGGGAAAGATCCCGGATGTTTGCCGCGCGTCCCGCGCGACAAATTCCGGGAAACCAGAGTATCGAATCGACCGGGCCTTACACCCCCAAGACCTCCAGCAGCGCCTGATTGTAAGCCTCCGGCTGCTCGTACATGACCCAGTGGCCAGCGTCGGGAACCGTGCGGGTGACGAGCTCGGGGTGGTATTCGCGCAGCACCTCGTAGCGGGCCTCGATCGAGGGCCAGGCGGTCTGATCCTCGCCGCCCCACACGGCTTGCAACGGCACTTGGATTTCCGGCAGGTTGCGCCGGATTTCGTCCGACCGCGCGAACGGTCGCGACCGGAACCGGGCGCGACGGATGTTTTCTGACTGCAACCAGACGGCCAGCGGATCGATGCGGCTGGCGTCCTTGAACATCAGCACCTCGAGTAGCCCGCGATGCACGCCCATGCGCTCGTCCTCGGTCATCCCTTCCATCTCGCGCGGATATTCCTTGCCGGGGCCCTGCGGCAAGCCCAGCGCCGCGCAGCCCGTGATCGTGAAACTCGCCACCCGACCCTCGAGGTGCTTCAGCGCAAACGACGACACGTGCGCCCCGAACGAAAACGCGACCACGTGCGGCTTTCTCTCTCGCGAAAACAACTGATTGATGCCGAGCGCCATGACCGTGCCCAGCCCCGCCGGCGTGTGCGGATGGGGCGGGTAGTCGCTGTCGCCGAGCCCCGGAATATCGGCCGCCCACACCTCGCAGTGCTGCTTCAGCACCGGAATCGTCTTGATCCAGTGCGTCCACGACCCCGAACCACCGTGTACCAGCACGACCGGCGTGCCGCTGCCCCACTTGCGCCAGACCATGTCGCCCTCGCCACACGGCGTGGTGTGCACCTCGGCGTCGGCGGATACGGCCGCTGCGATCTCGGCAGGCGTTTTGCCCGAGACGATCAGCTCGGCGAGGGGATCGGTGGTCATGGCGGTGTGGTCCTGGGATCGATGGCGCTGCGATAGCCCCGGACCGTAAGCGACGCCTGCGGGTCCGCGCAATACGCTGTTTCCCTCGGGCGCTCCACGATTGCCCGCGCGCCGCTTCGTGCTAACATCGAGGCCATTGCGGAGCAGTCGACCACAGCCGTCGGTTTCAGCGAGGACCCACACCATGGCCACGGGAACACGAGATCGAGCCACCCAGGTGAGCGTGCGCAAGTTGCATCCAGCCCTTGGCGCGGAAGTGCGGGGCATGGACTTCACCGGCCCCTTGTCGCCGGAGACGGTGACAGCGATCGAACAGGCCTGGGCCGATCATCTGGTGCTGGTGTTTCCCGACCAGCCCGTCACCGATCAGCAGCACGTCGATGTGACGCGCTATTTCGGCGAACCAGAGGTGTTCCACCAGAACATCATCAAGTCGAAAACGGTGCGCGAGATTTTCCGCGTCGCCAACACCGACGAGGACGGCAACCTGATGGCGCCCGCGCATCCGACGATGCGCCAACTCTCCGGCGCCCGCGAATGGCACACGGACTCGAGCTACCGCGACCGCCCCGCCATCGGCTCTCTGTTGCATGGCATCGAGGTGAGCCGCACCGGCGGCCTCACCTGCTTCACCAACATGTATACCGTCTACGAGGCCTTACCCGAGGCGTTGAAAGGCAAAGTGCAGGGTCGCCGCGCGCGTCATGATTTTGGCATGCTGAGCCGCAAACTCGGCGCCCGCGAACAGACCGAAGCCGAACGCATGGCGATGCCACCGATCTGGCAGCCGATGGTGCGCCGCCATCCGGTCACGGGGCGCGCCTCGCTCTACATTTCCCCAATTTACAACGACGCCATCGAGGGCATGGACCCGGAAGACGCCGTGAGCCTCATCGCCGAGCTGACCGAATTCGCCGGCCAACCCCGCTTCGTCTACGAACACCAATGGGAAACCCACGACATCCTCATGTGGGACAACCGCTGAACCATGCACTACGTGACCCCGCACGACCCGATGGAGCGCCGCGTGATGCACCGCACGACGATTGCGGGGGATGCGCGGGTGGTGGGGGCGTAGGGGGGACCAAAGCTGGGTTCGCCCAGTCAAAACCCAATCAAGAACTTTCGTCGACCAAGTGGCCATATAAATCATTGAAAATAATAATTTTTTGTCTCGTGAGATTGTATCGGCAGGCTCAATCATCAAAACCCGATCAATTGTTTACGCCCAAATTGGAACATATCCGGAACGAGGGTGCTCAGGGTCAGCGGGCTTAATCAAATTATGCTGCAGGGCCAAGCCAATGACCTGGGAGGCCTGAGCAGCGTTCTGTTTGGCAATGCCAAACCGCGTACAGAGGGTTGCATTCTTCATCCGGTCGCCGCTGAGGTACCGGAGCACGGCATGCTGATAGCAAGCCCGTACCCGCTCGTCAGGGGTCATCTGTGCAAACTTGCGCGGCCCATAAAGGATGACTTGAAGGGAGTCGGGACTAGCTCGAAAAAGGGGCGCTGGAAGCTGGAAGAATTCAACCTGGGCGATGACCTTGTCGAGGCCGCTGCCCTGTTCCTCACAAAGCCCCATTCGGCGCATGAGGGAGGCGATGGCCTCGTTGCGCGAGCGCGGCGGCAGGTCGATCATCCTATCAGCCATCACCAATGGCGCGCCAGGATTTGTAATCTCAATTCGATCCGTAAACATCTCGATCTGAGGGCCAGCGCCCGTAACGGTCAGATCCTGATGAATGAGGGCGTTGGCGACAAGCTCACGTATGGCTAACTCGGGAAAGAGCGGTTGCTCAACCCGAAGCGCCTGACCGATATGTTCGTTCTTGGGCAACAGGCCGTTGACGCAACCGATCAGTCCTTCAAGACCAGCCGCGTATCCCTTCTTGCCGTCCTGGCGGTGCGTGACTTGAGCAGTCTTGTTGGTACCGCCGTAGGCAATGAAGCGAACGCCTTTCCTAGCGAGTGAATGGGAGAATTGCGTCAGGTCGGCCGCGAACAGGATCGCGCCGAGATTGGTAATGTTCCACTTGCTGCCGACATCCTCGACAATGAGTTGATCCGCCTTCAGGCGATCGAGAATGCCTACACGGTTATCGGGCAAGGGCTGCTTGGTGAGGCGGAAATACTGGGAGTAGTCGAGCAGGCGCAGAACATCATCCGACGTAACGTACTGCAAGGCGATGCCGTGCTCCCACGCATAGGGGCGCAGCGCGGTCAGCAAGGCTTGGTAGCGGTCAGGGTAGTCCGTGAGCTTCGGCGTGGCGCTCCCGATCCGAATGTGGGCTACGCTCTTGAAAGCGACCGGCGCCGATGTCGCCGCGGGAATCTCCAACAGCACTAACCCGCGTTTCTCAACATAGGTAGTCGCATCGGGGCGCC
>JANOHP010000170.1:0-17314 GCA_031406575.1 Hyphomicrobiales bacterium | reverse complement strand
CCGTTTTTTCATCGATGAGGCCTTGCTTCAGCATTTCGACTGACGTGCGAACCAGGGCTGCGCCCGTGCGTTTTGCAGAACGTGTCTGCAGCATCCACAGTTTGCCTTCCTGGATGGTGAACTCGATGTCCTGCATGTCGCGGTAGTGCGTTTCGAGACGCGCGAAGATCGACGCCAGCTCGCGGTAGGTTTCGGGCATCAACGCCTCGAGCGAGGGCGCGCTTTCTCCGGCCTCGGTACGCGCAATTTCGGTCAGCGGTTGCGGTGTGCGAATGCCGGAGACCACGTCTTCGCCTTGCGCATTGACGAGGAATTCGCCGTAGATTTCCCGCTTGCCCGTCGAGGGATTACGGGTGAAAGCGACGCCGGTCGCGGAGGTTTCGCCGCGATTGCCGAACACCATTGCCTGCACGTTGACGGCCGTGCCCCAACTGGCGGGAATGGCGTTGAGGCGCCGGTACGTAATCGCGCGCCCATTCTGCCACGAGGCGAACACGGCGCTGATGGCACCCCAGAGCTGATCGTGCGTGTTCTGCGGAAAGGGGCGGCCCAACTGCTCGGCGATGGCGCTCTTGTAGGCGGCGATGACCGTCTTCCAGTCGTCGGCACGCAGATCCGTATCGAGCGAATATCCCTCGTTGGCTTTGTGCTGTTCGAGGATGTGCTCGAACACGGTGTGCTCCATGTCCAGCACCACGCCGCAGTACATCTGAATGAAGCGACGATAGCTGTCGTAGGCGAAGCGCGCATCACCCGAGCGGCGGGCGAGGCCTTCGACGGTCTCGTCGTTGAGACCCAGGTTGAGAATGGTGTCCATCATGCCGGGCATGGACGCGCGCGCGCCCGAACGAACGGAAACCAGCAGCGGGTTCACCGCATCGCCGAACGTGGCGCCGACTTGGCGGCCGATCGTGTCCAAGGCGGCTTCCACCTCGACATCGAGGCCCGCAGGGAGATTGCGACCGTTGTCGTAAAACGCGGTGCAGACGTCTGTCGTGATCGTGAAGCCCGGAGGCACGGGAAGACCAAGGCTCGCCATTTCCGCGAGATTGGCACCCTTGCCGCCGAGGAGGTTCTTCATGCCGGCCTGGCCGTCAGACCCCTCCGCGCCAAACAAATAGACGCGCTTGGGAATGGACTCGCGCGTTGCGTCCAAAGCCGGTGTCGGAGAGGTGGGCATCGTCGGGTTCCATCTTTGGCGCCCAGCGTCCAAAGTGGCGCTGCTGCACTGCACAATGTACAGGTCATTAGCAGGTTCCGGGAAGAGGCGTCCCGGGTGACTACGCGCGGCTGATCCGATCCTCGATTCGAGTCAGGATGGAGGTCATCAACCGCAATTGCTCGGTCTGGGCGCTCAGCTGCTGGCCCTGCGCAGCCTGCATTTGTTCCAGTCGTTCGATCCCGGGCCCAAGAGTTGCGACGGTTAATTCCAGACGTTCGAGCCGCGGCTCTATCGCTGCGACATACTGCTCCAGCCGGTCGAGCCGTTCCTCGAAGGTCTTGGATTGCGTTGCCTGCCGGGCAAGCTCTTCGTTCCACAGGCGGACCTGGGCCATGACGCCGTTGCGCAGATCGCGCATGTCGACCTGCACCAGCCCGACCAGCCGCTCGAACCCGTTCAGTCGTGTCGTATGCGCTTCGACTGACGCGCGCAGCACTTCGAAGCGCAGCGTCATCATCTGCGGCAACTCCTCGATGAAAAGCTCAAGGCGGTGCACACGTTCATCGATCGTCAGTTCATCCATGCTGGTTTTCATAAATCAGTCCCAGCGGACCTGCAATCTTCAAAAACCACGAACTGGCAACCAGTCTTTGACGACCGGCGGGCGGGCGCGCAAAGTACGCGCGACGTCACTACGGAGACGACGGATGCGCTCAGATGAACAGTTGCAGCAGGTCCTGAAGGACCTGGAAGCCGGAGAAGGGGCGGCACTCGCGCGCCTGTTCGAGTTTCTCCGAATTCCGAGCATTTCGACCGATCCCGTCTATGCCACCCAATGCCGGGCTGCCGCCGAGTGGTGCCAACGGGAATTGCTGTCGATTGGCTTCGCCCAAGCCGAAGTCGTGTCGACCACCGGTCATCCGATGGTGGTTGCGCACGACCGGGTGACCCGGGCCAGGGGCATGCCGCACTTATTGTTTTACGGCCACTACGACGTCCAGCCGCCCGACCCGCTCGATCTGTGGACATCGCCACCGTTCGAGCCGCGCATCGCCACCGAACCCGGCAACGGGCAGGTGATCGTCGCTCGCGGTGCGGAGGACAACAAGGGTCAGCTCATGACCTTTCTCGAGGCGGCGCGCGCCTGGAAGGCGGTTGCCGGCGAATTGCCGGTGGCCGTGACGGTGCTGTTCGAGGGCGAGGAGGAGTGCGGCTCACCCTCGCTGCCGGGTTTCCTGGCCACACACGCCAAGGAGGTCACGGCTGATCTGGCGCTCGTGTGCGATACGGGCCAGTGGGACAAAGACACGCCCTCGGTGACGACGCGACTGCGCGGTATGGCGGGGCTCGAGGTCGTGATCACCGGCCCCTCGCGGGACCTCCACTCGGGCCTCTACGGTGGCGCGGTCGCCAATCCGATCCGCGTGCTGACACAAATCTGCGGCGCCATGCACGGGTCCGACGGCCGCATCGCCGTGCCGGGCTTCTATGACGGCGCGATCGACCCGACGCCGGGTCAACTCGCGCAATGGAAGACACTCGGTTTCGACGAGAAGAAATTCCTCGCCAGCATTGGCCTGAGCGTACCCGCAGGCGAGAAAAACTACAGCGTCCTCGAGCAAATTTGGTCGCGGCCGACGCTGGAGTTCAACGGCATCGCGGGCGGCTATCAAGGAGTGGGCACTAAAACGGTCATTCCATCGCAGGCCTCGGTGAAGATCACGTGCCGTCTCGTGCCGGGCCAAGACCCGCAGACGGTCATCGCCGCCGTGCGCCGGTTCGTCGAGCAGCGTCTGCCGAAAGATTGCAAAGTGGACTTCATCGGCGAACGCGGCAGCCCCGCCATCTCCTTCGATCCCGAGAGCCCGCATATTGCGCGCGCAGCGATTGCGTTGACGGAAGAATGGGGCCGGCCCGCCGGGCTCATTGCACTCGGCGGCTCGATCCCGATTGTGCAGGCGTTCAAAGATGAATTGGGCATGGAAAGCCTGCTCGTCGGTTTCGGCCTCGACGACGACCGTATCCACAGCCCCAATGAGAAATACAACCTGACCAGCTTCCGCAAAGGCGCCCGCAGCTGGGCACGCATAATGGCGGCGTTGGCTGATCAGCAGCCACGCGCCTGAACGAATGACATTCACAATCCAATACGGGGAAGGCCAATAACATGTCCGAAGACTCGGTAGTAATCACGCGCAAAGGCCAAGTGGTGCTCGTTCGGTTGAATGAGCCCAAGTCGATGAATGCGCTTTCGGCGGGGATACGGGATGGTTTGCACGGCAATTTGCCGGCAATGATCGATGATCCGGAGGTACGCTGCATCGTCATTACGGGGACGGGGGATGCGTTCTGCGCGGGCGGTGATATCAAAAACATGGGCGTCAAGTCCGCACCGTCCATTCGCACGCGCATGCAGAATTCGCACGGGCGGTTCGTGTCGCGCCTGCTCAAGGCGGAAAAGCCCGTGATTACGGCGGTGAACGGTGCGGCCGCAGGAGCGGGGTTTTCGCTGGCACTGCTGGGCGACATCGTGCTGGCGTCGAAGTCGGCGTATTTTCTCACGGCGTTTTCGCGGCTGGGTGCATGCCCGGATCTGGGACTTCTGGCGACGCTGCCGCGCGCCATCGGCATGGCGCGGGCGAAGGATATTCTGCTGACCAGCCGCAAGGTCTCGGCGGAGGAAGCCTGGCAAATGGGCCTTGTCTCGCGCGTGGTGGAGCCCGAAGCCTTGCTCGAGACGGCCATGGAGACGGCTGAAATCCTCGCGCAAGCGCCCACAGTCACCATCGGCCTCATCAAGCGGCTGCTGCTGCGCGCCTACGACACCTCGATCGACGAGTTCCTGGATCAGGAGGCGTTCGCGCAGGCGATCGCGCAATCGACCGAGGACTTCGTGACGGGCGTCGAGGCATTTCGAGCCAAGAAGAAACCGGCCTTCAAGGGACGGTGAGCCCAGGACGGCATCGCGCGCACAGTCATGCGGATGGTCGCTCGTTCGACGAAGGAGGACGCGTGATCGGGTTCGGTGCCATCGGTTCGGGGGATGTGTGGTTCTCGCGGTTGCGCAAGCGCCGCCTCGGGCTCGGGCTCGCCGTGCTCGTCGGAGCCGTCATCGGCATGATTGCCGGGGTCCATTGGGTGTGGGCCATCGTCATGGTCGTTGCGTTGACGGTCTGGGCGGCGCTCGTTCCTCGATCTGATGAAGATGATCGGTCCTCGCATTTCGGGGAACTGCCCCAGCGGTTGCGTCCCGATGGATCGACGCCCGGTTTCGCTGATCCCGGTGGGCGGATCTGGCAGGCGCTGATCGGTGGTTTGAGCGATCCTGCCATCGTGCTCGATGGGGAGAAGAACGTGCTCGTTGCGAACGGACCTGCCCGCAACCTTCTCGGCGTGCAGGCGGGTCGGCATCTGTCGGAATTCGTGCGCGCCCCCGAGCTTCTGGGCGCTGTAGACTTGGCGCTGGCGGGGCGAGAGCAGCAGACGTTCCAAATCCGGCTGTTGGTTCCGACCGAACGCAATCTGTCGGGGCACGTCACGCCGTTGGGTCTGGCGACGTCGGGCACGCCCACGATGGCGATCGTGCTGCGCGATCAGACCGAGCAGGATCGGCTGGCCCGCATGCGCGCCGACTTCGTCGCCAACGCCAGCCATGAACTGCGCACTCCGTTGGCCTCGCTCAAAGGTTTCGTGGAAACGCTCCGCGGTGCGGCCAAAGACGATCCGGCGGCCCGCGACCAGTTCCTCGCCATCATGCAGGCGGACGCCGATCGCATGGCACGGTTGATCGACGACCTTCTTTCGCTCAGCCGCATCGAGATGCGCGAACACGTGGCGCCGCAAGACACGGTCGATCTCGTCGACGTGGCCCGCAGCGTTGCCGATGGCCTCGCCGGTACGGCGCAGACAGCGGGGATCGCGATTGCGCTGCAGCCTGCCGAGGGACCGACGACGGTCACAGGCGATCGGGATGATCTGGTGCAATTGATCCAAAATCTCGTACAGAACGCCATCAAGTACGGCCGGCGGGGGGGACGCGTCGACATCGCCATTCGCCAAGACGGCGCGCAGGTCTGGGTGTCGGTCATCGACGATGGCATCGGGATTGCGCCGGAAAACGTACCGCGCCTGACGGAGCGGTTTTATCGCGTCAATGCCAAGCAGAGCCGGGAACGCGGTGGCACGGGGCTGGGTTTGGCGATCGTCAAACACATCGTCAATCGACACAGGGGTGGCCTCGAGGTGACATCGAAGCTCGGTCAAGGGTCGGAATTTCGGGTCCGGCTTCCGCGGACCAGTCTTTCCCCCGCTGAAACCGCGTGAAATGATTTATCAAACAGCGTGTTATAATGTCATCGCACTGTTGCAGAGCGGGTTTATGACACGGTCGGTCCCGCTCGGACACGCGGCGCAGGGCATTTGAGGTTATCGAGCGCCAGGAGACGAATTCGATGAACAGCCATATCGTCAAATCGTTCGACGCAGAACTGGCCGGGCTCGATCGCTCGATCGTCGAGATGGGTGGTTTGGCGGAAAAGCTGCTCGCCGATGCGTTCGATGCGTTGGAGCGGCGTGACCCGCAGCGCGCCGAAGCGGCGATCCTGGCCGACAAAGCCATCGACCGGTTCGATCGTCAGCTCCAGGAGCAGGCGATTTTGATGATCGCAAAACGTCAACCGATGGCCAACGACCTGCGCCACGTGGTGACAGTGTTGCGGATTGCCAATGATCTCGAGCGGGTCGGCGATCTCGCCAAGAACATCGCCAAGCGCGCCTCCGCCGTGGCGAGCGAAAGCCATCCCAAGGCATTGATGATCGGATTGCGGCACATGGCCGATATGGCCATGCGGCAACTGAAGGACGTGCTCGACGCCTTCGTGTCGCGCGATGAGAAAAAAGCCCTGGCCGTCTGGCGCAACGATGCGGGGCTCGATGCGCTCTACAACTCCGTCTTCCGCGAGCTGCTGACCTACATGATGGAAGATCCGCGCAACATCGGCTTGTGCACGCACCTGCTCTTCGGCGCCAAAAACATCGAGCGTATTGGCGATCATACGACCAACATGGCGGAAAACATCGTCTACCTCGTCACCGGCGTGCCTGTCGGGGAAGATCGCCCGAAGGGTGACATGACGAGTTCCGCCGTGCTTCCGGTGCCCGAACGCTGATACATTCCCAAGCAAGGTCGCCAAACCACATGCCCGCCAAGATACTCATTGTCGAGGATGATGCCTCCCTCAGTACGCTTCTCGACTACAATCTGTCAGCTGCCGGTTACGTCGTCACCAAGGCGATGACAGCGGAGGATGGAGAGCTGTTTCTCGCGGAGGACCTGTTCGATCTCCTCGTTTTGGATTGGATGCTGCCGGAGATGTCGGGCATCGAATTCTGCAATCGCTTGAGACGCGCAAACCGGGGCCCCCAACTGCCGATCCTCATGTTGACCGCGCGCGGTGAGGAGGCGGACAAGGTGCGTGGGCTGACGGCTGGTGCCGATGACTACGTGGTGAAACCGTTCTCCGTTCCCGAGCTGCTGGCGCGCGTGAAATCCCTGCTGCGGCGGGCCTCGCCCGAGCGGGTCGCCGACACACTGACAGCGGGCGACATCATGCTCGACCGCGCCGCCCACCGCGTCAGCCGTGGCGCCCGCGACGTCATGATCGGCCCGACGGAATATCGCCTGCTGGAGGTAATGCTCGAGAATGCGGGGCGCGTGCTGTCACGCAGCCAATTGCTCGACCGCGTCTGGGGCACGACCGCCGAAATCGACGAGCGCACCATCGACGTTCATATCGGCCGTTTGCGTAAAGTGCTGGTGCGCGGTAGAGAGCCCGACCCCATCCGAACCGTGCGCGGCGCCGGATACGTGCTCGACATGGACGCGAAAGCCTCCGGCTGAGGGATCAAGTTGACCTCTGCCTTCGATGCCGAGTATATGGCTTGTTCCGTGCCCTCCAGTACCGGATAACCGCGTTATCGCAACACGATTCGGATAGCCCCATGTGGTGGCAGCGGCATCTCAGTGAATTCGTGACGCTGTTTTTCGTGGTCAATCCATTCGGCGTTCTACCCGTCTTCATATCCCTCGTTTCGAAGCTCGAGCCATCAGTTCAGCGCAAGGTGGCAACGCGCGCCTGCATCGTCGCTTTTGCCGTGCTGGCCTTTTTCGTCTTTGCCGGGACGTTTCTGCTGGCACAAATGGGGGTGCCGATCCGGGCCTTTCAAATTGCTGGCGGTATGGTGCTGTTTTTGATCGCGCTGGAGATGATCCGCGGCGATAGTCATGACAGCCCTGATGCGCAGGACACTACCGGGATGGCCCTTGCGGTCTATCCGCTCGCCATCCCCAAAATTGCCGGCCCCGGAACGATGCTGACGATCATCCTTCTCAGTGACGACGATCGGTTCGATTCGCTCGGGAAGCTGGCGACAGTGGGAATGTTGGCTCTGGTGCTGGCGATCCAGTTCGTGGTCCTTCTCGCAGCCGGTCCAATCATCCGCGTCATCGGCACGACCGGGGCCAACGTCATTGGTCGAGTGATGGGCATGCTGCTGGCGGCGCTCGCCGTCGGCATGGTGCTGACGGCCGTCGGCGACTGGCTCAATTTGCCCAAGCTGTGACACCGCGTGACGTGTCGATTGCCTCGTCAGACGGCGGTATACGGGCTGTTTCTGCTTGCCCTGGCCGCAAAACAGGCGGACCCTCGCGGTCACTTGCGGGCGGCGAGGAGAAGGTCCCATGAACACCACTCCGGGGAACGTGATCGGCCTGAAGGGTTTTGGCGGCCACGGCAATGTGTTGACGGGCACGCGCCATATGGTGTCGGCGGGTCACTACACGGCGGCGCATGCGGGATTTCTCGTGCTCGAAGCGGGCGGCAACGCGATCGATGCGGGCGTTGCGGCGGGCTTGGCACTCGGCATCACGTGCAGCGATCTGGTCAGCGTGGCGGGCGTTGCGCCGATCATGATCCGGCTCGCCAAGACCGGCGAAGTCGTCACCGTCGATGGGTTGGGCGTGTGGCCGATGAAAGCATCGTCGGCGTATTTTCGCGCGCATCACGGTGGCGCCATTCCCGAAGGATTGAAGCGTGCCGTCGTGCCGGGCTCACCGTCGGGGTGGATCGTGGCGCTCGAACGCTGGGGCACGATGAGTTTCGCCGATGTGGCGGCGGCTGCCATTCGTCTGGCCAAAAACGGGTTCGCGGCCGATCCACGATTTTGCGAAACGATCGTGACCAAAGAGAAGAACTATCGCCGGTTCGCCGCCAACGCGGCCGTGTTTCTGCCGAACGGCAAACCGCCGACTCCGGGCCAAATTTTCCGGCAAACGGATTTGGCGCGCACGTTGCAATTCATGGTCGATGAGGAGCGACGAGCGGCCCAGAAAGGCGGACGGATCGCGGGGCTGCAAGCGGCGCACGATGCGTTCTATCGCGGCGACATCGCCAAGGCGATCACCGACTATCATGAGCGCAACGACGGCTGGCTGACGATGCTCGACATGGCGCCGTTCAAGGCGCGCGTCGAGGCACCCGTGTCGGTGCGCTGGCGGGATGTGGACGTGCACACGTGCGGCGCGTGGAGCCAGGGGCCGGCATTGCCGATGATCCTGCGCCTGCTGGCACATGACGACGTCGCGGCCTTGGGGCACAACTCACCGGCCTATATTCATCTGCTGACCGAAACGGTGAAACTGGCCTTCGCCGATCGGGAGGCCTATTTCGGCGATCCGCGATTCATCGATGTGCCGATGGACACGTTATTGTCGGACGTGTTCGCGATGGCCCGGCGTGGCAAAATCGATCCGCAGCGCTCGCACCCGGAAATGCCACCCGCCGGTGCAATCGAGGGTTATCCGCGTCTGCGACCCGATGTGCCGAAAGCCAGCATCCCGCAGCTGTCGCCCGATACGTCGTACTGCTGCGCCATCGACAGTGACGGCAACGTCTTTTCGGCGACGCCCAGTGACTCGTCCTACGACACCGAAATGATCCCCGGCACGGGCCTCGTGGCCTCGGGTCGCGGCAGTCAATCGTGGACGGTGGCGGGGCATCCCTCCGAACTGGCGCCGTTCAAGCGGCCGCGCTTGACGCCGAACCCTGCCATCGCCGTGCTTGCGAATGGACAAGCGGTGATGCCGTTCGGCACGCCGGGTGGCGATGTGCAGACGCAGGCCATGCTGCAAGTCCTGCTCAACGTCACGCAGTTCGGGATGGATTTGCGTTCGGCAATCGAAGCGCCGCGCTTCGCCAGTTACTCGTTTCCATCGAGTTTCGAGCCGCACGAGTATTATCCCAATCGCCTCGCTCTCGAGGGTCGTGTGCCGTCTGCGACACTGGACGGCCTGCGCACCCTCGGCCACGATGTTCTCGAATGGCCCGACTGGACACGGCTCGCCGGTTCGGTGAATGCGGTCATCAAGGATGTCGAACACGGCGTGCTGACGGGTGCTGCCGATCCCCGGCGCGCTGGGTGGGCGGTCGGCTGGTGAAAACGAAACCGACCGTCCAGCAGTGCCGGACGATCGGAACGACCAGGGCCAAACCAGTCGTGTTTTCCGGCTCACATTGTTGCTTGCCAGCTCTTCATCACTTCGGATGCGGGCTTCGACAGCACGACGCAATCCTCGTCGATCGAACTCGCCCAATCCAGGGGTATGGTGTGGTGTTGGCCATTGCCAGCCGGATCATTCTTCGTCAGCTTGATTTTGCTGCTGCCTTCCAGGCAATCGACGGTGTCGACATGCTCGCCGTCGGAGCCGACGACCTCCATGTGTTCGGTGATTTTCGAGGCATCGATCATTGCGCTTCTCTCCTTGGTTGCAAGTCCCCAGCAAACACTCTTTGCCGACGATGAGTTCCGATGCCGACCTGCCCGCGCTTGCAGGGCGCGACGAGACGAACTACTCAAGTTTGCAGACTGCCTTCCAGTTCGAGGAGTGAGCCGATGGCATTGACGCTCGACGGTGATTTGATCCTGGCCGGGGCCGGGAATATGGGTGGCGCCATGCTGGCAGGCTGGCTCGAGCGTGGCCTCGACGCAAAGCGCATCCTGGTGCAGGACCCATCGCCTCCGCCGGCGATTGCAGCGCTCCTCGCCAAACACGGGATCACCGCGGCGGCCGCACTCACGCCGCGCGCTGCGCCGCCTGCGGTGCTGCTGGTCGCGGTGAAGCCGCAAATCATGGACGAGGTGTTCCCTGGCATGGCGCGCCTCGTCGGGCCGGACACGGTGGTGCTCTCGATTGCGGCCGGCAAAACCATTGCCGGCTTTGAGCGGCATCTGCCGACAGGCGCCGCAGTCGTGCGGTCGATCCCCAACACGCCGGCCTCGGTGGGACGCGGCATTACGGTGGCGACCGCCAACCCGTCCGTCACCCCGCGACAAAAGGCGATGTGCGATGCGCTGCTGTCGGCCATCGGCGAAGTCGCCTGGGTCGATGACGAAGCGCTGATCGATCCGGTGACGGCGGTGTCGGGATCAGGACCCGCTTACGTGTTCTATCTGGCGGAATGCCTGGCGGAAGCGGGCGTCAAAGCGGGTCTCGATCCGGACTTGGCGGCCAAGCTGGCGCGCTGGACCGTGGCGGGCGCGGGTGAGCTTCTGCATCGCTCGGATTTGCCGGCGGGCGTACTTCGCCAGAACGTGACGTCACCCAACGGCACGACCTATGCCGCGTTGCAGGTTCTGATGGGGGAAAACGGCATCCAACCCGTCATGACGCAGGCTATCCTCGCTGCCACCAAACGCTCGCGCGAGCTGGCGGGGTGACATCGCTACCGGGCCACCCATTGTCGTTGCGGCGTGGGCCCTTATGTTAGGGACTGGAGGACCTGTCCCATGATCGATGCGATGACGAACGAAGGCCGGATCATTACGGCGGCCTTGGCGCTGGCGGCGGAAAAGCGTTGGGCCGATGTCACACTTTGGGACATCGCCGAGCGCGCGTCGGTCGCGTTGGTCGATTTGAAGAGCCACTTCGGCTCCAAAGGCGACATTCTCACGGCCTACACGCGGTTGGTGGATGACGAGGTTCTGCGCCGCGTCCCCAAACGCGTGCCGGGCCTGGGCCCCCGTGATGCGCTGTTCGACGTGATCATGGGGCGGTTCGACGTGCTCGCGCCCCACAAGCGCGCGCTCAAATCCATCGCCGCCGATGCCGTGATGGATCCTTCGCGCGTCGCTCCGTTCGTGTCGACACAACGCTGGATGCTGGAAGCAGCCGGCATTTCGGCGCACGGCGTGGACGGTGGTTTGCGGGTTGCGGGACTGGCGGCGGTTTACGGGTCGGTGTTTCGCACCTGGCTGGACGACGACGACGCCGGACTTGCCCGCACGATGGCAGCCCTCGATCGGCGCTTGCGGCGCGGCGAGCAGACGTTGAACACCGTCGCCGATGTTCGGCGGGGGGCTGAGCGTGTGGTGGATGTGATTGCCGGGCTGTTCACCAAGCGCACCGCGCGGCCCGATGCCAATGCACCAGCGGCATCATCGTCGACACCTGCGTCGACCCCGCCGCCGCCGGCCGCACCAATTTGATCGAAACGCGAGGGGGGACACGATGGCGAGTGAGGCCGGAGCGATTGCGGCAACGATCGGGTTCGAGGAATTTTTGAAGGTCGACATTCGCGTCGGTACCATCGTTGCCGTGGAGCCATTTCCCGAAGCCCGAAAGACCGCCTTCAAACTGCGCATCGACTTTGGACCCGCCATCGGCATCAAGAAGAGCTCGGCGCAGATCACCACGCATTATACCGTCGAGGAGCTGATGGGCCGCCGCGTCGCCGCCGTCGTGAATTTCCCGCCGCGCCAGATCGGCAAGTTCATGTCGGAAGTGTTGACGCTCGGCTTTCCCGATGCGGCGGGCGAAGTCGTGTTGATCGGTCCCGACCGCGACGTGCCCAACGGCGGGCGGCTGTTCTGACGTGCCAGTCAGCCTTGCGTTCAAGCGGTACCGACTGCGAGCGCGCAGTAAACGCGACCCGCTCTCGCGTCGAGCACGTGGCGGGTGGATACGCGAAAGCGCGGCAGGATGCAGGTTGCGGGCACGTCGATGGCAGCATCGTCCAGAATGAGCCTGTCGAGTGCCGCGGAAAAATCGGGCTCACGCAGGCCGTCGAAGACGCCGCGACCCGTCAGCTTCAGGGCCGCTTCTTTCGCCACCCACAGGCGCAGAAATATATCACGCGCTTGCGGACCAGGGCCTGCAGACCGAACAGCGTCAGCTTCGGCCGGCGCAAAATGATCCCGCGCCAATCGCTCGACGTCGCCCATCGGCACGCTGACTTCGGGCTCGATGTCCACCCCAACGTGAGCATCGGGCGAAAAACCAACCAGCAAAAAATCAGCCCGCCCGGCCATCGACACGGCGAGCTCCGGATACGGCGTGCGCAGTCTGGGGCGTCCGCTGACGCGTCGTTCAATGACGATGTCGGGTCGGCCGGTGGCATGCCGTAGCGCCGCCGTGGCGATCAGATCCCGTAATGGACTGCGCTCGGGGACGTCGCGCTCGAGCAGCGCGATTGCCGACCCCAAACCCAGGACGGCCACGGTGCGCGCGCGAGAGGCAGCGGCGTCCGTCATGCCACGGACGCGGCGCGTGTGGTCGCCGCGGCAGGCGCGGACTGAGTTTGGGCGTTCTCGGACGCGCGCTGCACGACCCTCTGCGAGGGCGCACCCGTCCAGATCGAGTGCGGTGGAATGTGTTCGCCTTTCATCACCACCGTCAACGGCTCGAGACGCGCGAAGTCTCCGATCTTGGTGTCGTAGAGGACGACGGCAGCGGTGCCCAGTGTCACGCCACGACCGATGTCGATGCGGCCCACCTTCATGACGCGATCCTCGTAGAGATGCGTCTGCGCGCTCGCCAGCATGTTGATCACGGAATAGTCGCCGATGCTCACACAGTCGAATTCTGTGAGATCGGCACAGTTGATCCACACGCCTTTGCCGATCTTCATGCCGTAAAGCCGAAGCAACCAGGGCATGAAGGGTGTGCCGCGCACATAATCGAGCATGACTTTGCTCGACAAGCCGCCATAGAGCACCGACACGGCCTCGGCCCGCATGGCCCACCACGACCACATCGGCTTTTGGATTGGCCGATAGACTCCGACGGCCAACCATTTGAACGCCACGGAGACCATCATCATCGCGAGCGAGACGGCAATTCCGGCCGCGAAGAAGATGGCGAAGACCGTGCCCCAATAGCCGTTGTTGATGGGGAACTCGATGATGTCGGCGGTAATGTAGGCGAGTGAAATCAACACCGCTGTCGGGAATGACGTATGCAGCGCTTCGAAGCAGGTGCGCCAGATGCGCATCCGCCGGGGTGGCTGATAGGTGGCGTTGGCCGACAAGTGGACGCGCTGGCGATTGGGAATAACGAAGGCCGGGCTGCCGAACCATGTCTCGCCGGCTTTGACGTGGCTATCGTCGGGCAGCCGCGATTTGACGCCGATCATGGCGTCGTTGTCGATCTTGGCGCCTTTGGGGACGACCGCGAGATTGCCGAAAAAGCAACGGTCCCCCGTCTCGACGCGATCGAGCGTCATCCAACCGTCGCGCACGTCCTCGTCGCCGAAGATCACCTCGTCGCCGATGAAGTTGTTCTCGCCCAGACGGATGAGATCGTAACGGCCCGCGAAGTTGGCGGAAATTTCCGTGCCCCGGCCGACCTTCGTCCCCATCAGGCGATACCAATTGCGCATGAAGACGGTGGCGTAGAGCGAATTCAGCGTTTCCAACATGGACTCGGTGGCGAGACCCATCATCCACTTGCGAAAGTAAAAGCTGGAGTAGATCGAGTGCCGGCCGGGCTGGACACGCTGAGGCATCAAAATCCAGCGCATCGCGATGACGACCAGCATCGACGTGAACACGAGACCCAGTGCCGCCGGCCACGCGAACAGCAACACCCAGTGCCACGGCACGATGTTGTCGCGATCCCCGAACGTCATCGCATCCATGTGGGCCAGAATGTAGAACGCGGGAAAGATCGGCAGCAGCCCGACCATCATCACGATGTTGTAGGCGACGAAATAGCGGGCCGTGCGCGCCGCCCGCCGAACGGGTCCGATTTCGGGATGCGCCAGAGCGGCGGGTTGCACACTGGCGATGCACTGCGCCGGCGCGCCATCCCAAGTCTCACCCGAAGCGACGCGCGTACCCGCGGCAAGGCTCGTCAGGTCTCCCAACGCGGCGCCCGCGCCCATGACGGTGTTGCGCCCCAGAACGCACGCGTTACCGATGTGGACGCCCGCGCCGATGACGATGCACCCGACATGCACCTCGTTGCCGATGACTTCGACGTTGGCAAACCGCACCTTCGAGCCGATGCTCGCGCGCGCGCCGATCTCGATGAGGTCGATCGCCCCTTCTTCGAATTCGTTGATGATGGCGTCGTGGCCGACCTTGGCCCCCAACGCGCGCAGATAAATGCGCATCAACGGCGAACCCTGCAGGAACTTGTGCGCGGTCAGATGCACTAGTCGCTGCATGAACCAGATGCGAAAATAGTAAGCGCCCCACAGCGGATAAACGCCCGGCCGCGTGCGTCCGATGACCAGCCACTTCAACGCCACGACGGTCAGTTTGGCGCCCAGATTGAGGCCGACGTAGATGGCGCAGAGAAGACCCGCTTCGACCCAGAAGGGGCTGTCGTCACGCACCAGATAAATGGAGGCGAGCAGCAGACCGATCCATTGCGCGGTGACGATGGTGATGATGAAGGGCAGGGCAATGGCCTGCGCCAGACCGCAAAAAAACCGGCGCAGCAGGGGTGGCGGCTCGAACGACAAATCCTGCCGCTCGCCCGATCCTTCGCGCAGGCGCGTATCGAGCAGGCGGGCCAACGCACGCAGGGACCGCGCTGAATACACGTCCTGCAACGCCACACCTGCCAAATGCGGCACCTTGCGCACTTCCGATACGAAGCGCGCCGCCAGCAGCGAATGGCCGCCCAGGTCCGTAAAGAAGTCGCTCTCCAGATCGATCGTCGCAAGGCCGAGGATCTCGCGCGCGGCGCGCAACAGATGTGCCTCGGTCAGGGAGGCTGGCGGTTCCTGCTCGGCAGCCCCATCCAAGGGGGCGGCCACGGCCATCGACGCCAGCGCCTTACGGTCGATCTTGCCGGAGGTGAGAACGGGAAGCTCGTCGTGCAGGCGCCAGAACGTCGGCTGCATGTACGACGGCACCTTGGCACCAAGCGATCGCTTGGCGGCGGCGACGTCGAAATCAGCATCAGCGACGATGTGGGCGACCAGCACGTCTCCCGCCGCGCCATGCCGTGAGGCGGTGACGGCTGCCATGCGCACGTCTGGTTCGCGGGCAATGAGCGTTTCGAGTTCGCCCAGCTCGATGCGAAAGCCGCGGATCTTGACCTGCAGATCGATGCGGCCGTGAAACACGATGCGACCGTCGCCATCGATACTGACGGCGTCGCCCGTGCGATAAAGGATGGGTTCGCGCGCCGCCAGCGGGCGATACGGGTTGGCCACGAACTTCGCGGCCGTCAGTTCCGCCCTGCCGACATAGCCGCGTGTCACGCCGGGGCCGCCGATCAGCAGTTCACCCGTTTCGCCTTTCCGCACGGGACGCAGCGCCTCGTCGACGACATAGGCCGTGTAATTCGCAATTGGCCGGCCGATCGTGACGGGTTCACCCAGCACCAGATCTATGGCGGTCGCAACAACCGTGGCCTCGGTCGGTCCGTACGTGTTGACGAGCCGGCAGCCGGGCCCCGTGTAGCGTTCAATGAGAGCGTCGGGGCACGCCTCACCACCGGTGATCACGAGGCGCACGCTGGTCGGTCGCCGCTCGAGCATGGCGAGCAACGTCGGCACCGTGTCGAGCACCGTGACGCCATCGTGCTCGAGTGTGTCGGCCAGCGTATCGATGTCGCGCAACGCGCTATCGCTCGCCACACGGATCGTGGCCCCGACGAGATAGGGAACGAAGATTTCCTCGATCGACAAGTCGAACGCGACGGATGCTTGCTGCAGCACGATATCGTGGGCCGTGATCACCAGCGTGTCGTTGATGGCGCGGACGTAATGGCACACGTTGCGATGCGTGACGACGATGCCTTTCGGCTCACCGGTAGAGCCCGATGTGTAGATGACGTAGGCGGGGTCGTCGGGGCGCGCAGTCTGGCCAGCCGTCGCATTGGCGCCTTCCAGCGCAACAGCCAAATCCAACGTCGACACGGACAGCGGGCGTGATGGCGCCAAAGCCCGATGGGTCAAAACGAGCGTCGCGCCGCAGTCGGCAAGGCAGCGTTCCACCCGTTCGATCGGGGCGTCGGCATCGAAGGGCAGGTAGGCGGCGCCCACCTTGAGAATGCCCAAAATCGCAACGTGCAGCTCGACCGAGCGTCGAAACCACAGGCCGACGATATCGCCGCGCTTCACGCCGCGTTGCGTGAGCGATGCAGCGACCCGGTTGGATTGGGCGTCGAGCTCGGCGTAAGTGAGCGTGTCGGTGCCGCCCAGGGTGGCCAACGCGGGCGCGCCGGGCGAGCGGCGCACAGTCTGCGCGAAGAGTTCTGCCAGCGTTTCGTTGCGCGACAACTCCGGTTTCTGCTGTCCTTGCAGGATCCATTCGTCAGCGGCGTGGCTTTCTGGGTTCATATTTCCGCCCGATCCCGGTTCAGCCCCCTGCACGCAGTCGCGCCAGGGAAAGAGCCGGGCCTTTTCTTATGGACATGACATGTGAGACGCATCGACCGACCAACGCTGAAAGGAGGATCACCACGGTGCTGGTGGCTCATCAAGTCGCCGATTCACCTGCGACGTGTTTCGCGCGTGCGTGTTGCAGGATTGTCAGCAGGCGTCGATGCCGTCTGGAGGCCTTGTAGAGTTTTCATGGCGTCCACGTCCGGTGGTTCCTTTATGCCGATGTCGAGTTTTTCGTTCTGCAACTCGGCCAATCCCCAGCCCATTGGTTCGCCATAGGTGCGCACCAGCTGATTGCGAAGGCGTGCTTGGGCCAGATACCAAGCGGTTTTTGTCTGGTCGTCGCTGCAGGTCGACAGTTCTTCGGACGTGTCCGCACCCCAGCGTCGCTCGGGACAGTGATAGGGGTCGAACGACATCGCAAACAGCCGGCGTTTGACCTCCGCGTAGGAGAGGACCTTCGGGGTGCCATTGC
>JANOHP010000145.1:0-13631 GCA_031406575.1 Hyphomicrobiales bacterium | reverse complement strand
CCTCCGGCACCCAGTCCTTGAGGTCCGGGGGCAGGAGAAACGCCTGCGAGCGATCAGTCGAAGCAAATCGGGTCATGCGTCCTGCTATCATGTTCGCAGGCTAAAGTCCGACAGGCTGTTAGCTAGCGCGTAGCGCGTAACCCAACGTCCTACCGCACCGTCCGAAATTGTGGGGCCACTTCTGAAGCGTATTTTTGGGCGGCAATGGGTTAAGGCGATTGATCTCCTTTATCTCAGCCTGGGCTTTGCTGGCGTCGCGCGCTTGCTGAGCGACACGTCTTCGTTAATTCCACCTGATCACCTGAATTCTGTGGGTATCGTCGTGATCGCGACGGCTGCAAGCGTTCGTCTTGCGAAGTCTATTATTGAGGTGTGGTTTAGCGATTGGCTGTAGAACCACTTTGATCACGCCAGGATGGCTCCTCGCGGATGAAGACGCGCAGCCGTAGGGTCGGTTAGAGGCTGCGGAGTGGCATTGACCGGGCAATTCACGGGACGTGTAATGTCAGGTTACGCAGCGCTGCGTGCTGCTAATTCGACCTGTGACCGCTACGACGCCGGTAATTTCTGTTGTTTCCAACTTGTCCCCACCCCCTCACTCCGCCGCCGCCACCCTCGGCGCAAACGCTGGCAATTGCGCGCGCTTACCCTTCTCCATCGGGTTGGGCCACCACTTATGCTCCCACTCGGCAAACAGCGGTTGCAGCTTCGGCATCACTTGGTCTGCGAAGAGCTTGGTGTTGTACTTGGTCAGCTCTTTCGACAGGCTGCCGAACTGCATCAACAGCATCAGGTTGCCGACGTTGAGCGTGGTCGCAAGGTCGTGCAGCTGCTCGGTCACGTCTTTCGGCGAGCCGATGATGACGTAGCCGTTGTCGACGATGCCTTTCATGTCGCGCGACAGAGACTGCATCTTCTGGGCGCTCGATGCGTTGGTCGAGGGCCCACTCTCGTTGGCGCCCTGGGCGGCCATTTTTACTTGGCTCTCGAGGCCGGCGCGTTGCGTGGCTTCCGTCACATAACCGGGTGGCGAGGCAAAGCGGGAATCGACGTGCAGGCAGCGGCCATAGAAGTATTCGGCGGGCTCCGTGTAGAGATCGAGCGCTTGCTGGCGGCTTTCAGCGACGCCGACGACTTGCGCGAAGCCCGCGCGGTAGGGATTGCGATCCTTGCCGAGCCGCGCCATCTCCTCCCAGAAGCCCGTCATGACGTTCTTGGCCATCTTGTAGCCGTAGTAGGACAGGTAGCAGAAGACGTAGTCCATCTGCGCCGCCCACCGCCACGTCTCGACTGAACCCGCACCCGGAATCCACACCGGCGGATGCGGCTGCTGCACGGGGCGCGGCCAGATGTTCACGTAACGCTGTTGATTGTAGCGGCCGTTGAACGCAAACGTCTCCTTTTCCGTCCACGCCTTCATGACGAGGTCGTGGGCCTCGTAATAGCGCTCGCGCAGTTGCGAGGGGTTGGCGCCGTAGGCGTAGGTCGTGTCCATCGGCGTGCCGACCGGAAAGCCTGCGATCAAACGACCGCCAGAAATACAATCGATCATCGCGAATTCTTCGGCCACTCGCGTCGGCGGATTGTAGAGCGCGAGGCTATTACCCATGACGCAGATCGCCGTGTCAGTGGTGCGTCTCGCCAGCGCCGAAGCGATCAGATTGGGCGACGGCATCAGCCCGTAGCCGTTGGAATGATGCTCGTTGCAGCAGATCGCGTCATAGCCACAGTCGGCGGCGAACTCGAGCTCGTCGAGGAAGTCGTTGTACATGTGATGCGCGCGCTGCGGATCGAACAACTTGGAATGAATGTCGACCCACACCGACGGGTGCTTCTCGCGGAAATCCTCGGGAAGCTCCGTATAGGGCATCAGATGGAACCACATCGATTTCATGGAGGAACTCCTGGGATGGGGCGCGCCGCCTCAGCGGCGTCTCGACCGCTACCGCTCTGCGCCATACTTTGAGATAAGTCCCGACAACAGGCAAGGCAGATGGGGCCGCCTACACAGGTACCGACGGGCCATGACCGACACACCCCTCAGGATCAGTAAAATCGCGCTCTCGACGGGGCTGGGATCGCCGCTCGACGATGGCCGGCAGTCGGATGCGGCGCGCGAGATTGCCCGAGGCGCCGTGCGGCTGCTGGCGCTGCATGGTCTGCGGGCCATTCCGGAAGTCGCCTTGCCCAACGGCCGGCGCGCGGACCTTTTTGCCATCGGCGAGAAGGGCGAGATGGTCATCGTCGAGGTGAAGTCGAGCGTCGAAGATTTCCGCGTCGATCACAAGTGGCCCGACTATCGCGACTATTGCGATCGGCTGTACTTCGCCGTGTCGCCCGGCTTTCGACGCGATATTCTGCCCGAGGAGGTGGGTATCCTGGTCGCGGATCGGTGGGGCGGGGACATGATCCGTGAGGCGGCTGAGCACCCGCTGCCGGGCGCGCGCCGCAAAGCGCTCACATTGCGACTGGCGCGCATTGCGGCCGGACGCCTGATGACCCTCGCCGATCCGGAAAAAGCCTTCGAAGCCTGACTCCGGATGTGAGCCGGCCGCTTTACTTGGGCGCGCGCTTGGCCAAGATCCGCTGCAACGTGCGGCGATGCATGTTGAGGCGACGCGCCGTTTCCGACACGTTGCGGTTGCACAGCTCGTACACGCGCTGGATGTGCTCCCACCGCACACGATCGGCCGACATCGGATTTTCCGGTGGCGGTGCTTTCTCGTTGGCCGGGGCCAGCAACGCGTCCGTCACCTCGTCGGCATCGGCGGGCTTGGCCAAATAATCGACCGCGCCCAGCTTCACGGCCGACACGGCGGTGGCGAAGTTGCCGTAACCAGTGAGCACGATGATGCGAGCCGACGGCCTGATTTTCGAAAGCTCGGCAACCACGTCGAGGCCGTTGCCGTCCTCGAGCCGCATATCGACGACCGCAAACGCGGGCGCTTTCTGGCGGATCAGGTCCAGCCCCTCGGCAATCGAGCTGCCCATACGGACTTCGAAGCCACGTTGCTCCATCGCCCGTCCGAAGCGTTGCAGGAAGGCCTTATCGTCATCGACGATGACCAGCGATTTGTCTGCCGGAAGCTCATCCTGGCGAAATGACAGGTCTTCCGTATCTTTCACATTCTTGTCCATGGCCCGATTATAACTCCGTAGAGTGGCCGTCGCCAAGCCATGTCGATGACTTCGGGCGACGATTCCGACGGAAAAGATCAGGCGTCGGCCAATGCCCAGTTCGACCGAACCCCGAAATTTACGGATCGCTTCTCCAGACTCGCGATCTGCGGGAGGCTCGACGTGCGATTTTGGTGGCTCACGGGCCGGTTATCAAGAGCAGCACATCTCCGACCCGAGCCGGCCCGGCAGTCAATTCAGGTTACAACCGTCACTCGGGCAAGGGGTGAGCAGATGACCCTGCAGTAGAATCCCACGGCAGCCCGGTCGAAGGAGATGAGTTGTGAACAGATATTCACGGCTCAGCCGTGGTTTCGGCCACTTTCTGGGTGTTATACTCAGAGCTGGCAACAACGATTTGGAGACGCGGTCGTGAACAACACATCCTGGACGTTGAGTGCGTGCTTGACCGCGCTCGCGATTGCCCTGGGCAGTGGCGCCGCGAGTGCTCAGCTCAAAGGGCCCGAGCCGGCGCCGAAAGCAGCCAAAGAACCCGCGAAAAAGGCCGCGCCGAAATCGGCCTGCCAAGGCCTCGATCAGACCGCGTGCACCGTCAAAGCCACGGAATGCCATTGGATCCGGGAAGCTCAGATCAGCTCGGGACCGCAAAAAGGGACGAAGCGCGCTGCTCATTGCGCCAAACTTCCGGCGAAGAAATCGGTCCCCGCACCCAAGGGACCCGACAAAAAGTAACCACGGGCGTTTCCCGGGCGCTGGTCGGTATCGATCGCGCATGACGATCCCGGAACCAGCCGCAGCGTTCTCGACGCTGCGGCTTTGTCGATTGTCGAATGCCAACGGTCAGCACTGTGTTGGGTGTCTCAATGCGTGCGGCTGATGCAGAATTCCACGACCTCTGCGAGCGCATCACGCGGCCCGCTCTGCGGGAAGACCATCAACGCCTCGCGGGCCTCGAGCCCGTAGGTGCGGGCCCGTTGCAGGGTGGCGTCGATCACTTGATATTTCTGCATCAGAGTATTGGCGTGGGCGAGGTTTGGCTCACTCGTTTGGCCGTCAACCAGCGTTTTGTGCCAAAATTCGCGCTCTTCGTCCGTGGCACGACGCAAGGCCAGGATGACTGGTAGCGTAATCTTGCCCTCTCGGAAATCATCGCCCACCGACTTGCCGAGCCGCGCACTGTCGCCGCCATAGTCGAGCGCGTCGTCGACGAGTTGGAAGGCAATGCCCAGATCGCGCCCGAAGGCGGCCAGCGCCGACTGTTCGGCAGGCGAGCGACCCGCTATTGCCGGACCGACCTGCGCGGCTGCGGAAAACAGTGTCGCGGTCTTGGCTTCGATGATGGCCAGATAGTCCGCCTCGGTGGTGGCCAAGTTTTTGGCCGCAGCGAGCTGCATGACTTCGCCCTCGGCGATGACGGCAGCGGCGTTCGAAAGAATGTCGAGCGCGGGCAGTGATCCCACAGCCACCATCATGCGGAAGGCCTGGCCCAGCAGGAAATCGCCGACGAGCACGCTCGCCTGATTGCCCCACACCAGCCGCGCCGATTTCTTGCCTCGGCGATAATCGCTCTCGTCCACGACATCATCATGCAACAAGGTGGCCGTGTGCATGAATTCGACGGCCGCAGCCAATCGAATGTGGCCCGTGCCGCTGTAGCCGGCCAGCTTGGCCCCGGCGATCGTCAGCATCGGGCGAAGACGTTTGCCGCCCGATTCGATCAAATGATGGGCAAGCTTGGGGATCAGATCGACGTCGGAGACCGCCTTATCGAGAATGATCTCGTTGACGCTCGCCATATCGGCGGCGACGAGGTCCATGATCGCCTGCAATCCAGCGACAGGCTCGTGTCCTTTTCCGGGCGAGGCAACGGCTCCCAAGACAGGTTTTCCTCGTTTTGTGCGGCGCTGCGATATACTGCGAGGCAAAGGCAGCCGGTCGAGTACCCAGGTCCGGCCTTACGGACCTGATGGGTGCCCGTTCGGTTGCCCGCACTCCACGTAACCTCTTTCGCCTCGATGGGCAACGATGCGCGACCTTTTGCGAACCAACGACCCGGTTCTCGTCAGCTTCGTCGAGGCTCTGTTGCGCGATGCCGGTATCGAGTGCCACGTCGCCGACGCCAACATGAGCATTCTGGAAGGTTCGATCGGGGTGTTTCCGAGGCGTATTCTGGTGGCCGAGGGGACGCTAGGCGAGGCTCGCCAGCTCTTGGCGGACGCCGGGTTGGAGGCACATCTCTACGATGACGGCACCTCGGCTGCGGCCCGCTCCGGCCCAGTCGACGGAGCGGAAGGCAAAGCGGAAATTCTCGGGGCACTGTCCGAGACGACACCACCGCCGGACGTGACCGACGACGCCTTTCTCGGGGGTCGCCTCGCCATCCAGCAACCGCGCACGGGGTTCCGCGTCGGCGTCGATGCCGTCTTGCTCGCCGCGGCCGCACCCGGTGAGTGTGATCGTCCTCTGCGCGTTCTCGATGCGGGAGCTGGCGTCGGGGTTGCCGGCCTGTGCTTTGCGCGCCGCGTGCCAACCGCGACGGTAACGCTGCTGGAGCGTTTCCCCGAACTCGCGGCCCTGGCGCGCCACAACGCCTCGAGAAACGACCTCGCTGACCGGGTGAGCGTCGTCGAGGCCGATCTTTTGGACACCCCGGCTCGGCTCGAGGCGCAGGGGCTCCAAAGCAACGCGTTCGATCTCGCTCTCGCCAATCCGCCGTGGATGGAGGAGGGCCGGGGCCGGCGGTCACAGGACGCCATCAAAGCCGGCGCCAATGCGATGCCCGAAAGCGATCTCGACGGTTGGCTGCGCTTTCTGGCCCGGGTCGTCGCGCCGGGCGGCACCTTGGTGATGGTGCACCGAGCCGATGCCCTCGATCGGGTTTTGGCCGCTTTGCAGGGGCGGTTCGGCGGGGCTGAGATTTTGCCCCTCCATCCTCGCGCCGGGCAGCCTGCCAATCGGATCATCGTGCGCACGACAAAGGGCAGCCGCGCGCCTTTGGCGGTGCTCGCCGGTCTGGTGCTGCACGACGACCGTGGTTTTCGGGCCCCGATCGATGCCATTCTGCGGACCGGGGCAGCCCTCGATTGGCCAGACGGCCGCTGAAACGGCCGCGCCCCGGCCCATGTCCGCCTCCGGTCCAAGGCCGAACGCGCTCGCCGAGCGTTGACCCAAAGTGGGGCTGGGCATTCGAGCCGGGCTTCGCTATCCACCGATCCTGCGTGCCGGTCGATGCGAGCGGCGCGTCCTCCACACTGCCCAGGAGTTCCAACCCATGTGGCCCTTTTCCAGCCGACCGACGGTTCCTGTACTGCGCTTTTCCGGCCCGATCGGCATGGCGACCCCCTTGCGACCCGGATTGACTTTGGCGTCTGCGGCAAGTGCCATCGAGAAAGCGTTCTCCCTCTCCGACACGCCCAGTGTTGCCCTCTCGATCAATTCGCCGGGCGGGTCTCCGGTGCAATCGCACCTGATCTTCCGGCGCATTCGCCAACTGGCGAGCGAAAAGAATAAACGCGTTTACGTGTTCTGCGAGGACGTGGCGGCTTCGGGCGGCTATTTCCTGGCGCTGGCGGGGGACGAAATATACGCCGATCCCTCCTCGATCATCGGATCGATCGGGGTGATATCCGCCGGCTTCGGCTTCGACAAGGCGATCGAAAAACTGGGCATCGACCGGCGCGTCTATACGTCAGGCCTTGCCAAAGGCACGCTGGACCCGTTCCAACCCGAAAAACCCGACGATATCGCGCGCCTCAAAGCCTTGCAGGGGGAAGTGCACGAGGTTTTCATCGGCATCGTCAAAGACCGGCGGCGCCAAAAGCTCACGGGCGACGATGCGGAATTGTTTTCGGGCGCCTTCTGGTCGGGGCCGAAGTCGCAGCAGTTGGGCCTGATCGACGGCCTCTCGGATGCGCGCACCAAAATGCGCGAATTGCACGGGGACCGTGTGCGTCTGCGCGTCATTCCGCTGCAGGCGCCGGGCCTCCTGGGGCGGTTGCGGCGATTGCCACAAATCGGTGAATTCATTAACTCACAAGAGGATACTCTGGCCAGAACCCTGACGGACGATCTGCTATCATCTATCGAAACCCGTGCCCTCTGGTCGCGCTACGGGCTTTGATTTCCGGGAGGTGGTGCATGCCCCAACTCGTGGGTCTGGTTCTGATCGGTGCGGGTGTTTGGGCAGGCTACAAAGCCGTCCTTCGGTTGTCCCAGCGCGCCGCCGCCGAGCTGCGGCGCGCCGAAGACGAGATGCGCGGCAACGCACCGGGTTCGGCTGAAAAGGATTTGGGCGCGTTGCACTTGGATCCCGAGACGGGCGTCTACAAGCCGACGCCGCGCTGAACCTTGGACAGGTTTCGAACATGAGCCCGCGCTCGTGGCCTATTCCGCCGCCTGACGCACCTGTGGGCCCGCTTTCGGCCCGCGCACGAGGCGGCCGGGCAACTTGCCTGTGGCCACGCCATCGCGACTGACCACCTCGCTGGCCACGATCGTCGCCGTATAGCCATCCGTTTTCTGCATCAGGCGACGGCCGTTGCTCGGCAGATCGTAGGCGACCGTTGGAGCGTGCAGCTTCAGGCGCGCATAATCGATGACATTGATGTCGGCCTTGGCGCCGACGCGAATGACGCCACGATCGTGCAGGCCGATCGCTGACGCATTATCACTCGTGAGCCGCTTGATGGCCCAGGCGAGCGGCACCTTGGCGCCGCGCGTGCGATCCCGCGTCCAATGGGTCAGCATATAGGTGATGGCGCTGGCGTCCGTGAGGATCCCCACGTGCGCGCCGCCGTCGCCCAACCCGACGAGCGTGTGGGGATGGCTCATCATGTCGTGGACGGTGTCCAGGTTGCCGTAGGTATAGTTGCTGAGCGGGCGATAGAGGATCGTCTTACCTCCATTCTCCAGCAGCATGTCGTAGGCGACCTCGGCCGGCGGCCGTCCCTGGCGCGCCGCAATGGCCGCGACACTGGCCTCGGCTGGCGGTTCATAATCCGGTGGGTCGCCCAGCGGGAAAATGCGATCCCATTTGGTGACGCGGCGCGACAGCACCTCGTCTTCGATCGCCTCGCTGATCAGCCGCGCGCGAAACTCAGGGTTACGCAGCCGCAGCATCTTCTGCTCGAAGGGCAGGTTTTCGACCTCCGACCAGCTCGGGCGTCCGATGAACGGGTTCTGCGAGATCTCGAAGCCGAGCAGGATGCCTGTCGGACGCGTCAGAACCTGGCCCATCATCGGCAAGCCAGCCTTTTGCGAGTCTGCCACGCGCCCCATGATGCGCCGCCACTCCTCGGGCTTGGAATCGCGTTGCAGAATAGTGATCGACATGGGCCGGCCCGACTTGGCGACGAGGCGGCTCAGCATATCCATTTCAACGTCGGGCTCATCGAAGTCGGAGATGACCTGCAACCAGCCCGATCCCACCTTGCCGAGCGCCATGGCGATTTCCGACAGCTCGGCCTCATCGGCCTTCAAGGTCGGGATCAGGCGGCCATCCTTGGTCTTGTGATTGAGCGTGCGCGACGTGGAAAATCCGAGCGCGCCGGCCCGCACGCCAGCCGCCGCGATCGCCGCCATCTTGGCGCGGTCGTCGGCGGTCGCGGGTTCGCGATCGGCCCCCCGCTCGCCCATGACGAACACGCGCACAGCCGCGTGCGGCACCTGCGTGACGATATCCAGATCGTAAGGACGCGCCTCGATGGCGTTCAAATACTCTTCGAACGACTCCCAGTTCCACGGCAATCCTTCAGTCAGCACGACCTCCGGGATGTCTTCGACGCCCTCCATCAGCTTGACCAGCATGTCGCGCTGGTGGGGATGGCATGGCGCGAAGCCCACACCGCAATTGCCGATCATCGTGGTGGTGACGCCATTCCAGCTCGACGGCGTGATTTGGCTCGACCACGTGACTTGCGCATCGTAGTGCGTGTGCACATCGATGAAGCCCGGCGTGACGATCTGGCCTTTAGCGTCGATTTCCTCGACGCCCTTGCTGATGCCCTTGCCGACGGCGACGATGCACCCATGGCTGATCGCCACGTCGCCCTCGTAGGGGTCACGGCCCGTGCCGTCGATGATCGTTCCGTTACGGATGACGATTGAATGCCGCTCGGCCATGTCAGGTCTCCTGCGATTGCGCGTGTCTCGCACTCGACCGCCAGCATGACGCCGATGGCAGCCCCGTGGCAAGGCCGTCGAAGCATCGCGCTGCGATCAGTTCCGGTTGCCCCCGAGAACCTTGCGGGCGATCACGACGCGCATGATCTCGTTGGTGCCTTCGAGGATTTGATGAACGCGTAGGTCGCGCACGAGCTTTTCCAGGCCATAATCTTTCAGATAGCCATAGCCGCCGTGCAATTGCAGCGCCTCGTTGCAGATGCGAAATCCCAGATCCGTGGCATAGCGCTTGGCCATGGCGGAATACATGCCGGCCTGGGGATCGGCGCGATCGAGGGCGTCGCCTGCCCGATAAATCATCAGGCGAGAGGCTTCCAGATCGGTCGCCATATCGGCGATCTTGAATTGCAGCGCCTGGAAGTCGGCGAGGTTTTGGCCGAAGGCTTTGCGCTCGAACAGATAGTCGCGCGCTTTGTCGAGCGCCATCCAAGCGGCTCCCAGGGAGCACGCTCCGATGTTGATGCGGCCGCCATCGAGCCCGGACATGGCGAACTTGAAACCTTGCCCCTCCACGCCGCCGACGAGGTTTCCCGCCGGCACGCGGCAATTCTCCATGATCACTTGGCGGGTGGGCTGCGCGTTCCAGCCCATCTTCCGCTCGAGCGGCCCGAACGACAGACCGGGCGTGTCCTTCATGACGACGAACGCTGAAATGCCGCCAGCACCGGCGCCACCCGTGCGCGCGAAGATGAAGTAGAAGTCGGCACTGCCCGCACCGGAAATGAATTGCTTGGTGCCGTCGAGAACGTAGTCGCCGCCATCGCGGCGCGCAGTCGAGTCGAGAGCCGCCGCATCCGAGCCCGCCCCCGGTTCCGTCAAGCAATAGCTCGACAGCCACTCCATGGAGGCGAGGTTGGGCATCCACGCCTCGACCTGTTCGGGCGTGCCGTATTTGCCGACCATCCACGCCACCATGTTGTGGATCGAGATGTAGGAGGAAATGGCCGGGCACCCATAGGCCAGCGCTTCAAAAATCAGCGCCCCGTCGAGTCGCGACAGCCCCGTGCCGCCTTGCTCGGACGGCACATAGATCGTCGACATGCCGAGCGCTGCCGCCTCTCGGATCACATCGACGGGAAAGTGGCTCTTTTCATCCCACTCCGCCGCGCCCGGCGCGATGCGCTCCTTGGCGAACGCGAGCGCGGTTTCCTGAATGGCGGTCTGATCTTCGGTGAGGGTGAAGTTCATGGGTCAAGTCCACTCCCGCAAGTGTGTCACGCGCGCCGCATGGGGGGAGCCAGCGACTTTTCGGAGCAATCGTTCATCGGTGGTGAGCAGAGGGCAATCCCGCTGCTCGGCAAGCGCCAGATAAAAGCAATCGTATGCTGGATGCGCGAGGTCGACTGCAATCTTGAACGCGTCATTTCGCAGCGACGACAAGGCGACGAGCTCCGCAAACCAGCGCGGTAGGAAATCCAATCCGTCCCGCGCGCGCTGGACGGTGGCTGGCGAATGTCGGACCGCGGTCGCGAAAGCGTTTGCGACCTCGGCAATGACGAGATCCGGAGCGATGATCGGCCTCGATCCTCTGAGCAACGCTTCCGCCGCGTCCGACAGTGGCATGTCGATTGTCCAACGCACGGCGACGGAGGCGTCCGCAACGATCATTTTACGTTGATCACTGTGGGGGGTGACGCCTCATGTAACAATCCCACCGCATCGGCATCGTCGCGCCCTTTGCGAATGGCGGCATGGACGTCGAATTCGTCGGTCACGCTAAATTCAGCCCGCAACCGGCGCGACATGGCGACTTTCTCATCGACCGTAGCCGGATTGGCCGCGCGCCCGATGATATCGCGCAGCTCCTGCTCGAGGGAGTGCCCCTTGAGCTCCGCCTTGAGTTTGATGGCGCGAATGACGGCGTCATCGAGGTTTCTGATCAGAACTTGTCCTATGACAGCACCCTGCGCAGGCCGATGATATCATTTATGATAGCATGGGTTTCGCACGATGTCATCCCCACGATCGCCCTCGACAGGTCCGGTTGCACCGCCTAGCCAAGGGTCCGGGGCAACAGCGGCGGGCGGGACATGAGCATTGAGGGCATGCAGCGGCATCGGGTACTCACGCTCGAGTTGGCGGCGCTGCTGTTCGTCGGCTTTCTGTGGGGCGCCCAGTTCGGGTTCAACAAAATCCTGCTCGAAACGATCCCCCCGTTCACGGGTGTCGCACTTCGCCTGATCATTGCGGCGGCCTTCCTCTGGGCCGTGGTGGCGATCCGCCGCGACCCCATCCCTCGGGGCCCGCGGATGTGGCGGGATTTCTCGATCCAAGCCATTCTGACGGCAGCAGGTCCGGGCCTGATGGTCGTCTGGAGCCAGCAGTACATCGACAGCGCTCTGGCCGCGATCCTCAACTCGACGACCCCCATCTTCGCCGCCTTGATCACGATCTTCGTCACCCGGCACGAGACGGTCGGCGTCCGTAAATTGATCGGCATCGCCGTCGGCTTGGGGGGCGTCATCACGGTGATCGGCGTCGATGCGCTGCACGGCTTGGATCGCGGCCTGATCGGGCAGATCGTCGTCCTGATCTCGGCGCTGGGCTACGGGATCGCTGCCATCTTCGGCCGACGGTTCAGCACGATGTCACCGGTCGCGGCCGCCGCCGGCACGACGACGTGCGCCGCAATTTTCATGACGATCTGCGCCTTCACGATCGAATCCCCGCTGACGCTCGAGCCGTCCGCGCGGTCGCTGGCCGCAGCCGTCGCCACCGCCATTTTGTGTAACAGCATTGCCGTCGTTCTCTACTATCGGCTCATTCGCACGCTCGGGCCCATGAGCGCGTCCAGTCTGGGTTATCTGAAAGCCGCGTTCGGGGTGCTCATCGGATGCACCGTGCTCGGCGAACCCCTGACGATGTCGATCGTGGTCGGCCTCGCCGCCGTCGCCGTCGGTGTGCTGGCGATTGCCGATCAATCGGGCTCCTCGCGCAAGGTCAAAGCCAAAGTGCAGGCAACGGCCTGACGCTCAACGTGCCGGCTCCGCAGCGATCAGACGCGCGTCGTTCGGGCCAAATCGCACGTCCACGGCATCCGCCGTGAAGTCGACCGCCGAATGAACCTTGAGGCGCGCGCCGGCGGCTTCGACGAGGTACTCGGTGACCGGCCCCAGGTAGTGCCGCTCCACGATCCGGCCCGCAAGTCGAGTGACGGCGGGATCGTCGACCGGTGCCCCGGACGGCGCCAACGTCACGAATTCCGGTCGTAGCACCGCTTCCACGCGGGACCCCGATGGTGCCGGCCCATCGATCCGCACGGGCGTGCCATCGGGCATCCGCCACTGACCGGCCGACTCGCCGGGCGTCACGTCGAAAAAGCTCGCCACCCCGATGAAATCGGCGACGAACCGGTTTGCCGGAAATCGATAGAGCTCCTTGGGTGGGCCGGCCTGCATGATGACGCCGTGGTTCATCACGATGACGCGGTCCGACATGGACAGCGCCTCGGTCTGATCGTGCGTGACGTAGACGGCGGCGACATCCAATTCTTTCTGCAGGCGGCGGATCACGGCGCGGGTATTGTCGCGCAGCTTGGCGTCGAGGTTGGACAGCGGCTCGTCGAACAGCAGCACTTTCGGCCGGCCGACGATGGCGCGCGCCAGCGCGACGCGCTGCTGCTGGCCGCCGGAGAGCTGCGACGGCGACCGAACGCGCAGGTCGCTCAACCCGACGATGCCCAAGGCCCACGCGACACGCTCCGCGACAACGGACGCAGACGTTTTTCGTATCGTGAGCGGGAACGCGACGTTCTGGGCCACCGTCATGTGCGGCCATACGGCGTAGGATTGAAACACCATGCCGACGTCGCGCGCGTTGGGCGCAACCATGACGCCGCGGGCCGGCGCGGAGACCGTTTCGCCGGCGATGGCGATCTCGCCAGCATTGGAGTCCTCGAGCCCGGCAATGCAGCGCAAGGTCGTTGTCTTGCCGCACCCCGAAGGGCCCAGGAGGGACAGGAACTCGCCCTTCGCCACCTCGAACGAGACCTGTTCGACGACCCGGTTCGTGCCGTAGATTTTGACGAGGTTCTTGACCGAGATGCTCATGACGTTTCCTGTTTGGTGCTCGCCCGCGTCCCTGTTTCGTCAGATGAGCGCGCTAACTCCACTTGCGTCGCGACGAGGGGGAAAGCCACAGAATGAGCGACATGACCACGAAGATGACCAGCGTGGCGATCACGGATAGCGCGCTGGCGAGGCCCCAATTCGCCTGATCGAAGAACGCGAAAATCGAGACCGAGATGACCATGGTCGAGGCCGTGAACAGCAGGATTGCCGAGGAGATCTCGCGGAAGAACGCCATGAACAGCA